>JANNRU010000481.1:0-17106 GCA_031401755.1 Acidobacteriota bacterium
TGACGCAGCTCTACCACGCGCGACGCGGCGAGATCACCCGCGAGATGGAGTTCGCAGCCCTACGCGAGGGCGTCGATCCCGAGACGGTGCGGGCCGAGATCGCCCGCGGCGCGGCGATCCTTCCCGCGAACATCAACCACCCCGAACTCGAGCCGATGCTGATCGGTCGGCGCTTCCTGGTCAAGGTCAACGCGAACATCGGCAACTCCGCGGTCCGTTCGTCGATCGAGGACGAGGTCGAAAAGATGGTCTGGGCCACCCGCTGGGGCGCGGACACGATCATGGACCTCTCCACCGGTCGTCGGATTCGCGAGACTCGCGGCTGGATCCTGCGCAACTGCCCGGTCCCGGTCGGCACTGTGCCGATCTACGAAGCACTGGAGAGGGTCGGCGGCCGTCCGGAAGACTTGACCTGGGAGATTTACCGTCAGGTCCTGATCGATCAGGCCGAACAAGGCGTCGACTATTTCACGATTCACGCCGGGGTCCGATTGGCCTGGGTCCCGCTGACCGCCGAACGCGTGACCGGCATCGTCTCGCGCGGCGGCTCGATCCTCGCCCGCTGGTGCCTAGCGCACCACCAAGAGAACTTCCTCTACACGCGCTTTCGCGAGATCTGCGAGATCCTCGCCGCCTACGACGTCAGCTTTTCGCTCGGGGACGGTCTGCGGCCCGGGTCGATCGCCGACGCCAACGATGCGGCCCAATTTGCCGAGCTCGACACCCTCGGCGAGCTGACACAAATCGCCTGGGAGCACGACTGTCAAGTCATGATCGAAGGGCCGGGCCACGTACCGCTGCACCTGATCGAAGAGAACGTCACGCGCCAGGCAGCGATCTGCAAAGACGCCCCGTTTTATACTCTGGGACCGCTGACCACCGACATCGCGCCAGGCTACGACCACATCACGTCGGCGATCGGCGCCGCGATGATCGCCGCTCACGGCACCGCGATGCTGTGCTACGTCACTCCCAAGGAGCACCTGGGATTGCCCGATCGCGAAGATGTCAAACAAGGTCTGATCGCGTACAAGATCGCCGCGCACGCGGCCGATCTGGCGAAGGGACATCCCCGGGCGCGGGAACGTGACGACGCGCTGTCGAAAGCCCGTTTCGATTTTCGCTGGGAGGATCAGTTCGGTCTGTCGCTCGACCCGGAGACCGCGCGCCGATTTCACGACGAAACGCTGCCGGCCGACGCGGCGAAGACCGCGCATTTCTGCTCGATGTGCGGGCCGAAGTTCTGCTCGATGGAGATCACGCGCGAGCTACGCGAAGATGCACGCCGCCGCGGCCAGGACGTAACCGCGGCCGCGCAGGCCGGCCTCGCCGAAAAGGCCGAGGAGTACCGCGCGACGATCGCTCAGGCGCCGAAGGCGCGCCCGAAATGATATCGAGCCTGCCGGCGCCACCAGGTCCACTCGTGAGCGACGTCGTGTCCCCACAGGTCGAGTTCGTGGGGAACCGCTTTCGCCCGCAGTAGTGCCGCCAGCGCGGATGTCTCCTCGATGTTGCCGTCTTCCCAACGCCCCTGGCCGCAGACCAGCACGATGCGCGTCTCGCGCTGCACGCGCGCCAACGCTTCTCCCGCGAGATGCGGCAGGTAACTCATCGGGTTGTTGAAGTAGACATCACCATTCGAAAAGCCGCCGTTGATCCAGGTGGCGTCGTAGCGTCCGCTCATTCCGAGAGCCCAGCGAAAGATCGAGGGGAACTTCAGCGCGAAGTTCACCGAATAGAAGGCACCCAAGCTCGTGCCCGTCGCGGCCAGCGGGATCGCCGAGGATCGGCAGTCGTCGCGAATCCACGGGACCAGCTCATCGACGATGTAGCGCTCGTAGGCTATGTGCCGCTGAATGCGCCACGCGGGATCGCTCTCCTTGCGGGTCCAGGCTTCGGCGACGTTGGACTCGGTGCAGTAGAGCTTGATCTTCCCGCCGCCGATCAGCTCGTCGAGCGCTTCGACCATTCCGTGCGCCTGCCATTCGTGCGCCATGCCCGCCGCCGACGGGAAGACGATCACCGGCATGCCGAAGTGGCCGAAGCGCCAGAGATGCATCCGGCGCTCCATGGCTCGGCTCGGGATCAGGATATGTTCGCTCGACATGGTGGCGGCTCCGAAAGGACGAGGAAGATAGTCGATTCGGGCGTTGCCCGCCGCCCACGTTCGATCCGCTTAGAGGAGGTGCGGCAGCAGGTCCCGTAGGTCGTTCGAATGCACGACCGCGCGCGCGGCCGCGGCGAGCTCCGGACAGCGCGGATTGAAGGCGATCGCTGTACCCGCGGTGCGCGCGATCCAGAGGTCGTTCGAGCTGTCGCCAACGAACGCCGAGCGCGCCAGCGGGATCTCCTCGCGCAGGGAAATCGCGCGCAAGGCCTGGGCCTTGCCTTGCATGTCGAACGGGGTCGCGCGCCAGTGCGAAATCCGGCCGTCGTCCGAAAACCCGATGTGATTCGCGTAGACCTCTTCGAACGGATGATCGGGGAACAGCGTATCGAGCATCAAGTCGAGCGTTCCTGAAATCGCGAACAGGCGACAACCCGCACGGCGCAGCTCTTCCAGCGCTTCCCGGGCGCCGTCGATGAGCTTGAGGGCTTCGAAGGCCTGGATGAGTTCGTCGCGCGTCGCGCCGGCGTCGCGCCAGCCACCGACGTCCAAGGCGACCCACTCCGCGTAGGTCATGCTTCCGGCACAAACCCTCGCGTAATACTCGGCGTTCAGATCAGAGCTACCGACGAACCGCCGATTTAGAACCTCCCAGACGGTCCGTCCTTCGGGTCCGTGAATCAGGGTGCCATCGATGTCGAAGGCGATCAGGTCGAATCGGCGCATCGGCGCCCACAGCCTACACGATCGAGGCTCGGCCGCCCCTTCCATGTGTCCGCCAAATAGTTACGACGTACAATGACGTCGTGGCCACCGCCCTCGATCCCCAAACCGTGGAGCGCCTGCGCAGCCTCCCGCCGAGCCAGGCCTTGGCCGAGGTGCGCGACGCGCTGTTCCGCGCCGGTGAGGTGGGCTCCGAGGACTTCCTCGACGTCATCGAGCAACTCGTCGAGGCCGAAGTGTTGACATGGGGCGACGTCGAGGCGAACGAAACATGAGCCGTTCGCCGAATCGCACGACTGTCGCGATCGCCTCGCTCGCCGTCCTGCTCGCCGCTTGCGGAACGATCCGGCAAGCGGAACGGATCGAGTTTCCCGAACAGGAAGGCTGGATCTCGCATACGCGCGCCGAACTCGTCGCCAGCTTCGGCGATCCCTCCTCGATCGAACGGGATCCTGATGGCCGCGAGGTCTTCGTGTACACCGAGATGAAGCGAATCCCTTCGCCAGTCAACCCCGACTTTCACGGTGGGTTCGCCAATCCGAACCTGTTCGGAGGCAGGTCGCCCTCCGACGCGCGTCGTGTGTTCGGAAGCCCCCAGAGCTTAACGCCTCCACCGGCCGGAATCGACGAGCGGGCGCTGGGTGCGTTCAGCCTCGATGGCGAGGGCCGGATCGTTCGGGTGTGGTTTTCGGAACGGATGTGGCGGCGTGGAATTCCGGCACCGCCGCGTCGGCCCTCCGCCGAGTTCAACGACTGAGCCGCACCCGCACCGACTTGAACGCTGGCGTCCCCGACGCCCGATCGATCACACGCGGCACCAGCAGGTTCGCCTCCGGATAGTACATGGCCACGTTGCCTGGGGGCAGATCGACGAACGCCGCGACCACGCGCATCCGGCCGATCTCGCTTTCGACCGTCACGGCATCCCCCTCGGCCAGGCCGAGCCGTGCGGCATCACCTGAGTTCATCAGCACCACGTCGCGCCGCGTCACCCCGCGATAGAGGTCTTCGTCCTCGTAGACCACAGTGTTGAACTGGCCCTCCGAACGGAGGGTCATCATCCGGAACTCGCCATCCCCGACGGTGAAAGTGGGAAGTGGCGGGACGGACAGCGTGAGCTTTCCGGATTCCGTGCCGAAGCGTGGTTCGTGGAACGTGCGTCCGTCGATCTGGAACTCCCGCCGTGTCGCGTCGATCTGTCCGATCGGCGCAAAGCCGGGGACCGCGCGCGCGATCGCCTCGCGGATTGCCGCGTGATCGCGCATGCGCTCGAACGGGAACGGGCCCGGCGGCAGCAGGCGAGCGGCGAGACCGCAAATGACCTCGACTTCGCTCGACAACTCGCCCGGGGGCGGCGGCATGCCGCCGTCGGACAGTCGCACGAAGTTGAACATGCTCTCCTGGGTCGTCGCCTGACGCTCCTCGTCGCGCGCCAGCACCGGGAACAACAGGTGCCGCCGTCCGCGGCCGTGAATGTGGCCTGGGTTGAGCTTGGTCGTCACGTAGGCCGTCGTCCCGATCTTGCGCAGCGCGGAACCCGCCCAAAGCAGGTCGGGGTTTGACGCCCACAGGTTTCCGCCGAGCAGCACCGCGGCGCGGATCTGTCCCGCTTCGGCCGCCAGCATCGAGCCGTAAGTGTCCAGGCCCGGGCCATCGGCGCGAGGAACCCCGTATGCTTCTTCCATGCGGGCGGCGAACGCTTCCTTGAGCGCCGGCGCGAAACCCATCGAGCCGACGCCCTGCACGTTGCTGTGTCCGCGGATCGGCAGCAAGCCGCAGCCGGGCCGGCCCATCCAGCCGCGCGCGACCGCCAGGTTGGCCAGCGCCGTGACGTTGTCCACGCCGTGCTCGTGGTGGGTCAGCCCCATCGCCCAAAGCACGACCCCGCGTTTGGCCGACACGAGCGCGCTCACTGCGCGGTCGATCTGTTCGGCCCCGATGCCCGACAGCCGACCGAGTTCGTCGGCGCTTGCGTCGCGCGCGTCCGATTCGACCGCGTCCCAGCCCTCCGTGTGCGCGGCCACGAACTCCCGATCGACCCCCCCGCGATCGATCACCCCTTTGAGCAGCGCCTTGAACAAGGCGATGTCGCCGCCGATGTGCGGCTGCAGATAGAGATCCGAGACGTCCGAACCGAACAACATACTCCGGACGTCGGACGGAATGCGGAAGCGCACCAGCCCCAGCTCGCGCAATGGATTGACCACGATCACGCATCCACCCCGCCGCCGAATCTCGACCAACTTGACGATCAACCTCGGGTGGTTCGAGGCCGGGTTGGCACCGGCGACGAGTGCGAAATCGGCCTGGTCCAGATCGTCGAGCACCACGGTGCCAGTGCCGCTTCCCGTGATACGCGACAGCGCCGCGCTCGACGCGTTGTGGCAGTAGCAGGAACAGTTGTGAATGTTGCGCGTGCCGTAGGCGCGGGCGAGCGTCTGCAGCAGGAATGCTGCTTCGTTCGACGAGCGGCCCGACGCGTAGAAAAACGTCTCGTCCGGGGGCGCCGAGCGCAGATCGGCCGCGAGTAGATCGAGCGCTTCGTCCTGACCGATGCGACGGAAGTGTGTGTCGCCGGTGTTCCAAATCAGCGGGAAGGTCAAGCGACCCGCGTACTCCAGCCGACGCGAGCTAAAACTTTCGAGGTCGGCTATCGAGTGCTCCGTGAAGAACGATTCGGGGATCGGCCCCTGCATGTCGCCGGCCTGAGCCTGGATCGACTTCTTGCAGACTTCAGGAAAGCGGCGGCTTTCGTTGGCCATGCCGCCGTTTTGGCCGCCCATGCCCAACGCGCAGGTCTTGCAGGCGTTCCGCGAGCGCAACCGCTTCCACAGGCGCCACAGCCCGCCGGCCTCGCGGCCCTTGCGGAGCGAGTAGCGGAGGGCGGCGAGGCCGCCGGCGGCGCGAACGCGGGGTTGTGGCATCGCAGGTTTCCGGAACCGCGGTCATGATACAGGACGCGAGGTCGCCATCACGATGCCCGAGCTTCCCGAAGTCGAAACGGTCGCCCGACAGCTCGCGCCCCGTCTGGTCGGGCGGCGCGTGCGCCGTCTGACCCTGTGCGACCCGCGATTGCGGCTCGACGGGGAGCCCCCGCGCCTAGCCGGCCGCACGGTGCTGTCGGTCCGCCGGGTGGCCAAACGGGTCATGATCGAATTCTCCTCGCGGCCGGGGTCGGAGCCGGTCTGGCTCGCCGTGCACCTGCGCATGACCGGGCGCCTGTTGTGGAACGAGGGCTCCTGGCGGGAATCGACCGCGCACCTGCGAGCGCGATTCGATCTCGACCGCGGGACGTTGCGCTTCGTCGACACGCGGCGTTTCGGCACGTTTACCTGGCTGAGCTCACCGCCAGAGACTCTCGTCGGCGTCGAGCCGTTGTCCGATGCGTTGACGCCCGCGAAGCTCGGCCAGTTGCTCGACGGCAGTCGTCAGAACGTCAAGTCGTGGCTGTTACGACAAGACCGCCTGGTCGGACTCGGCAACATTTACGCGTCGGAGATCCTGCATGCAGCGCGGATCTCCCCGCTGCGCGAGGCGGGCTCGCTCGATGCGGCCGAGTGTTCCCGCCTCGTCCGCGCAACGCAGCGAATCCTCTCCCGGGCCATTGCCGCTTGCGGCACGACGTTTTCGGATTTCCAGGATGCGCGGGGGGTCGAGGGTTCCTACCAACGGTTCCTTGCGGTCTACGAACGCGCCGGTGAACCGTGCCGGCGCTGCCGCGAGCCGATCGAACGAATCGTGCAGCAGCAGCGCAGTACCTATCACTGCAAGAGTTGCCAGCGATGAGGTCGGGTCAGTTCGTCAGGTATCCGTAGAGATCGACCTTGACCGTCTTGTCCGTGTGATTGAACAAGAAGACGCGATAGCGGTCGAAGGCGATCGGGTGCCGTGGCTGATTCGACGCGAAGAACGAAGTCGTCAGCCCCAGTTCACCGGTCTCGACCTCCAGGCCAAAATGGGTCAACCCCTGTTCGTTGAACGCGAGCTGCACCGGCTCTTGATCCGGCAAAAGCAAGGCACCGACCGAGCCCTTGCGCGCGATCGCGCCCTTGACCTGACCGTGGAGACTGAGCACGACCTGCGAGAACCCGCCGGTGGCGAGAACACCCGCGTCGACCAGGCGCGTCGTCTCGCTGCGCCGCACGGGCGGCACGAGGATTTCGGAAATCTTGACCATCTCCGCGAGGTGGACCGGACCACGCAGCGCGACTTCGCCTTCGACCTTGAATAGCGACGGGAAATTGGTCACGAAGACCGACTGCACGCCCTCGGAGAGGGCCGGCGCGCCGGGCCAGAGCAGGGCGGCGAGAGCGAAGCCGACCAGGGCCAGCAAGGTAGACCGACGAGACTTCGGACGCATGGCATTCTCCTTGCGGAATGATGGATCCGCTGGACATCACGTTCTATCGACGGCCGACACTCGAGGTCGCGCGCGACCTCCTCGGCCGATCGCTATGCCGTAGGCTCAACGAGCATACCTGGCGCGGCCGGATCGTCGAGGTCGAGGCCTACGACGGGCCAACCGACCGGGCGAGCCACGCGCATCGCGGGCGGACGCGGCGCAACGCGCCGATGTTCGAGGCCGGCGGGATCGCCTACGTCTACCAGATCTACGGCGTGCACTTCTGTTTCAACGTGGTCACCGGAGAGCACGGCTGGCCTTCGGCGATCCTCATCCGTGCCACGGAGCCTCCCCAGCCCGGGCGGAATGCTTCGGGGCCGGGGAGGCTCTGTGGCGCGTTCGGGATCGACCGTGCGCTCGACGGCGCGTCGCTGGTCGGGGGCGCGCTGTGGCTCGAGGCGGGCTCGCCGGTGCACGAGCGTGAAACCCGGCGCACCGCGAGAATCGGGGTCGACTCCGCGGGTCCCTGGGCGCGTCGCCGACTGCGCTGGATCGTCCGCGATCACCCTGCGGTCTCAGGGCCCCGATTGCTGCGCTGACCTCACGCGCCCGGCACCGTCAGCGGTTGTCGCCGTCGAGCAAGCCTCCGAGGCCGCCGAGAATCGAACCCTCCTCGCGCCCGCCGCGCGCGACACCCGGCACCGCCGCCACGATTCGGCTCGCCATGCGACTCAGCGGCAGTGACTGCAACCAAATCCGCCCGGGCCCGGTCAGCGTGGCGAAGAACAGCCCCTCACCGCCGAAAAACGCCGACTTGATCTTGCCGACGTACTCGATGTCGTAGTTGATCCCACTCTGGTAGGCGACGATGCAGCCGGTGTCGATGCGCAGCTTCTCGCCCGCAGCCAACGTGCGCTCGATGACCATGCCGCCGGCGTGTAGGAAGGCCCAACCGTCTCCCTGGAGACGCTGCATGATGAAGCCCTCGCCGCCGAAGAAACCGGTACCGAGCTTGCGCTGGAAGGCGATGCCGATCGACACGCCCTTCGCCGCTGCGAGGAACGAGTCTTTTTGGGCGATGATCTCCCCGCCTAGCTCGGCCAAGTGCAGCGGCACGATCTTTCCGGGATAGGGCGCGCCGAAGGCGACCGAGCGTTTGACAGCGGCCTGATTGACGAAGACGGTCATGAACAACGACTCGCCGGTGAGCAGTCGCTTTCCCGCGCCGACCAGCTTGCCCCTGAAGCCCGAGGTGGTCTCGGAACCGTCACCGAACAGCGTCTCCATCTCGATCCCGTCATGCATGTACATCATGCCCCCGGCTTCGGCGACCGCGGCTTCGCCGCCGTCGAGTTCGATCTCGACGAACTGCATGTCATCTCCGAAGACCCGGTAATCGACCTCGTGCATACGGCGCATGACTCTCCTCGTTATTGGTTCAGTCGTCGTCGTTCGCCGCGCTGGGGCGCCAGGCGCGCACGCGAGCCTCGGCCGTTTCGATCTCGTCCGACGTCAGGCTCTCGTCGATTCGTTCGACCCACTTGGCTGCGTCCCCGACCTGGCGCTCGGCCGCGAGGGCGAACCAGACGCGCGCGGCCAACGCGTCTTTTTTGCGGGCGGCGCTGCGTCCGCGGAGCTCGAGAAAGCCGAGTTCGTACATTGCGCGGCCGTGGTCTCGTTCCGCGGCGGTGCGGAACCACCGCTCTGCCGCGCCCAGATCGCGCGTCTTGCCGAGGCCCTGATCCGCAAGCAGTCCCAGTCGATAAGCTGCGTCCGCATCGCCGGTCGCCGCCTTCTCGGTCAGCGCCGCGCTCGCCTCGGACCAGTCCCCGCGCTCCCAAGCGTCGCGGTGCGCGCGCGCACTAGCGGGCGCGGCTGGGACGCTCGCGTTCGTTGCGGATTCGTCCGTTGCGACGATCGACGGTTCGGCCGTCGGGACCGGCTCGGCGACCGACGATTCTGCGCCCGAGGGCCGGCCCTGGCGGCTGACCCACTCGGCGGCCCCGGCGTGGCCGCGGGCGGCCGAGCGTCGGTACCAGCGCTCGGCCTCGGCCGTCCCGTCCGTGCCTTCGACCCCGGATTCGAGAAGTCGGGCAAGATTGAACGCGGCGACGGCGAAGCCGGACTTGGCCGCGCGTCGGTACCATTTCGCGGCGACGGACGCGTCTCGCGCGACCCCGGTGCCAGCCTCGTAGAGCAGTCCCAGGTTGTTCTGAGCCTCAGCACTTCCACGTTCGGCTGCGCGGCGATACCACTCGGCCGCGCGCCCGGGGTTCGCGGCGCGTCCCTCGCCGCGAGCGAGCATGCGCCCGATCAAATACTGTGCCTCGGCGCTGCCTTCCCGCGCCACCGGTTCGAGTTCACGCCAGGCGACCGCGAACTCGCCGCGCGCGTAGGCCTCCCGGCCCGCGGCGAGCTCAGCCCTAGCGCTCGTGGCGGCGAGCGTCACGATGGCGAGCGAGACGATCCACACCAGCTTCATCTTCGGATGGTACGACAGCGGAACGAGGCGAGCTAGGCCGGAAACGCCGCGCGGGTCGCCCTGGCGTACATCTCGCCCAGCGTCGGGTTGTTGAAGCACGCGCTGAGCATCAATTCCGGCGGCGCTTCGGCAAGCAGGGCGACGAGCCCAACATGGACCAACTCGATCGCTCCCTCCCCGGCGGCGTGGACCCCGACGAGTCTACGGTCGTCGCTGAGAAACAGGAGCTTCAGTAGACCTTCGGTATCGCCGAGAATCCAGGCGCGCGCCGAGTCGGCGTAGCGGGCCTGGCCCACGAGATAGCCGATTCCCGCGCCACGCAATTCTTGCTCGGTCAACCCGATCGACGCGACCTCGGGGATCGTCCAGATCCCGATCGGCAGCACCGGAGTTCGCGCCGTGCGTTTCTTCGGCGCGAACGCGTGGCGCACCGCGACTCGGGCTTGTTCGGCCGCGGCCGAGGCCAGCGCCGGCTGGCCGACGACGTCGCCGGCCGCGTAGATGTGCGAGACGCGCGTCCGGTAGTAACGATCGACGGCCAAAAGCTCGCGCTCTTCGGCCTGCAGTCCGGCGCGATCGAGACCCAGCGCGGTCGTATTGCCTCGACGCCCGGCCGCGACGAGCACGATCTCGACGGTCAAATCCTGCCTCCCGGCGAATTCGAGCCGGATCCCGCGCTCTTCGGGGACCGCGCGTACGACGCGCTCGGGAAGCCAGGACTGGATGCCGAGCCTGCCCATGCCGCTGCGCATCGTCGCCGCGATCTCCTCGTCCAGGAACGGCAGCGGCATCGCGCGCGTGTCGATCAGGGTCACGTTCACCCCGAGCGCGGCAAAACAACAGGCATACTCGCTGCCGATCACGCCGCCGCCGATCACCGCCATCGTCGCCGGAAGCTTTTGCAGGGACAGGATCGAGTCCGTATCGAGCACACGGGGATCGGAGATGCGCAGCGCGTCCGGGCGCCAGGGCCGGGATCCCGTGGCCAGCAGCACGTGGTCGCAGGCCCAGTTCGAGGATCGACCGTCGCTTGAGACGACCTGGATCGTGTGCGGGCCGACGAACGATGCCTCGCCGCGCAAGTGCTCGATGCCGTGCTGGTCGAGCAGTGCCCGGACGCGCAGGCGCTCGACCTCGATCACCGACGGTAAGTTCGAGAGCAGGTCGCCGAGCGTAGCGCCGGGGCGCAGCGAGACGTCGACCGCCGCCACTCGGCGCAAACGGCCCGCCTCGATCAGGAAGGCGGCCTCGCGCAGCGCCTTGCTGGGAAGCGTCCCGACGCTCGTCGCCGAACCGCCGAGGCCCTGGCCACGTTCGACGATGGCGACCTTGCGGCCTAGGCTGGCGGCTTCCGCGGCACCGGTCGCACCGGCAGGGCCCGAGCCCAGCACAATCAGATCGAATCGTTCAACGTCGTTCAATCTACCCCTCGACGTGATCGGTGGAGTCTATCACCACGGCAGCGTCAGGGTGTCGGGATCTCGACCACTCGACCGCAGCGCAGCAACCACAGTTCGGCGCGCGCAGGAGCGGCAAGGCCAAGCGCGCGCTCGATCGCGCGCGTGTAGAGGGAAAGCTGCCTGCCGTAGCGTGCGAGAAACCATTCGTCGGCCAATTCGCGATCGGTCTTGTAGTCGGCGACGACGGTCGCGCCGGACCGGTCGCGGTAGAGCAAATCGACGGTCCCGTGCCAAAGCGCCCCCTTCGCATCGCGGAACGAAACTGGCAGCTCGCGACCAAGGACTTCGACTTCCGCAAGCCTTTGGGCCAGCGGCGAACGGACGAAGGCGTCGAGGACCTCACGGACCTCGCTCGCCAGACGCGTCGTCGCCACCCCGGTCCGCTGCGCCGCGGCATGGCAAGTAGCGAATAGCAGTGCCGGTGCGTCGTCCGGCGCCGATCCGCCGCGCTCGAGCCAGCGGTGGACGATCTCACCGACCGTGCGGCCGAGGTCGCGCTCGCCTCGCCGGACCGCCGGGGCGCCCGCCGCTTCGTGCAGGGATTCGACCTCGGACGGTGCTTCGCTCGGGGCGCGAGGGGACGGGGAGGGATAGCTGCGGGCCCGATCCAGGACGCGTGACCAGGCATCGACCGCGGCGGTCTCGCGGCGGATCTCCCGATCGGCAGCGCTTCCCGCCGACGCCGGCACCGCCACGAGTCGATGCAGCGCACGACCGCCGGCGATCCGCGCTCCATCCTCGGGGAGATCACCCGGCCGATAGTCCCAGGCAGCCAGCGCTTCGATCGCGATCGAGTCCCGTGACTTGCCGACGAGCAAGACCAACCGGTCGCACGCTCGGGTCGCCGCGACATAGAACAGGCGCACCTCCTCGGCCGCTTCGTGCAACTCGTTTTCCATTCGCAGCCACGCCTGAGCGGGGCTCGCGCGGCCCCCGATCCGGAAGGCGAGCTCGGAACCTCGGGTCGGCAGGCGGAGGACGCGCGGGGGGGGTGCGCCCGAGTATCGGTGGCGGTCCCGGGACAAGTCGGCCAGGAAAACCTGTCGCGCCTCCAGGCCCTTCATTTTATGGACGGTCATGACCCGAACCGCGTCGTCGCGGTCGTCGGCGAGCGGCGAGCTGCCTTCGCCGTCGGGCGATCCGCTCGCGGGACCGATCGCTTCGATCAGGTCCGGGAGCGACAGGCGACCGTCGAGGCCGATCGCGGCTGCGGTCGTGACGAGCTTTTCTAGGTTGGCGACGCGCTGCGCGCCCTCGTAAGCCGCGGCGGCCAGCGCCGGAAGACCCGCGCCCTCGACGATGCGCGCAAGGGCGGTCGCGGCCGGCTGAGCGCTGGTCTCCCGCACGAGTCGGCCGAGGAGCGCAAACGCCCGCTCGATCGCCGGGAACTCGCTCGCGTCGACCGTCTCGTTCCGGTGCCACGGCCGTCGCTTCGTCGCCCAGCGCGCCAGTTCGTCATCGGGAACGGCACCGGCCGGGGATCGCAAGAACGCCAACAACGCGACCGAATCGGACGGCTGGGCGACCGCTCGGAGCAGCGCGAACGCTTCGATGATCTCCCGGCGCTCGAGGAACTCTCGGCCGCCATCGACGACGAACGGGATCTCGCGTTCGCGAAGCGCGCGCAGATAGATCGAGACCTCAGAGAACGCGCGCAACAGGATCGCGTAATCCGAGGGACGCGAGCCCCCGGAGGCGCCGACCTCGCGGGCGATCGCATCGGCGATGACGCGGGCCTCCAGCTCGCGACGATCACCCGCCGCCGAGGCGAGTGTCTCCGGAATCGTCCAAACCTCGACGCGCGGGAGATCGCTCTGGGCTTCGATCGTGGCCCGGATCGGCACGTATCGCGGCTGGTAGTCGCTCGTTCGCCAGACAGCGGTCTGCGGCTCCTCGAACAGCGCGTTGACGGCGTTGACGATCGCTTCGTGACTCCTGAAGTTCGCTTGCAGAGTCAGCTCTTCGGCTCCCTGCGCGCCAATCCGATCGAGGGCTTGGCGTAAGGCGTCGTAGTCGGCGCCGCGAAACCGGTAGATCGATTGCTTCGGGTCGCCGACGACGAAGAGCTTTCCGGGCGCGAGCAGCGTCTGCCAGGGGTCGGGAGCCGATAACTCCTCGCACTCGCCGAGCAGCAGGACGATCTCGTACTGCGTCGGGTCGGTGTCCTGGAACTCATCCACGAGCAGCAGCCGGAACCGGCGCTTGACGATCGCGCGTGCTTCCGTGTGGTCGCGCAGCAGGTCCCGCGCTTGAACGAGCAGGGCGTCGAAGCCGATCAGCCCGCGCGCGAGCAGCCGTTCGCGGGCAACCCGCACGAACGGACCGATCGCTTCGACGAACAGGCGCGCCAACACCTCGTCCACCGTGAGCAGCGACCGTACGAGAGAGCGGGTCGCGTCACCGATCGCGATCGCTTCGGCTCGATTCGCCTCGGCGACCTTCTTTCCCGGATCCTCGGCCAGGTCTTCGAGATTCTTTGGCTGGTCGAGACCGGTTCGGCTGCAGGCGGCCTGAAACGCGCTCGAGCCTTCCCGGGCCAGGGCCGAGAGTGCTCCGGCTGCTGCGCGCAAATTGTTTGCAAGCTTCGGGCGCAGGCTCGTTTCTCGATCGAGCAGCTGCAGGATACGCCCGACGAGAGTCGACGCGCGCTCGCCGAAGATCTCCTGCGCTGACGAGAGGCTACCCGGATGGAACAGGGCCTCCGGCGTTGCCGCACGGCACAGCGCGATCGTCGGCGCTTTGATCTCGCCCAGCGTGACCCGATCGAGGAGGGCGGCCCACAGCGCGTGCCTGCGGCCGGACTCCGCGAACTCACGCGCCAGAAACGCGGTCCACTCCTCGTCGAGGAGCGTCAGGCCCTCGATCCCGGCATCGACGCGGAAATCCGGATCGACCCCCGCTTCGACCGCGCGGTCGCGGAGCAGTTCCGCGCAGAATCCGTGAATCGTCGTAATCCGCGCGGAGTCGAGCCGATCCAGCGCCTCGAGCATCCGACGCGTCAGCACCGCGCGATCGAGTGCTGCGCCCGCCGTGAGTCGCGCGAAGACGCGCCGAGCCTCGTCCGAGCCTCCGGCGCGGTCCGCGTCCGCGGCCAAGATTCTCAGCGTTTCGAGTCCCGCGGCGATGCGCTCGCGCAGCTCGGCGGCCGCTTTCTCGGTAAAGGTGATCGCCGCGATCTCGTGAATCCGTGCCACGCCCAGAGCGACCGCGTTCAAGACCCGCTCGACGAGCAGGCTGGTCTTGCCGGTGCCGGCACCGGCGACCACGATCAGGTTGCGGTCGAAGGCAGTCACCGCGGTCTCGCGAGCCTGTCGGTCGACGAGGCGAATCACGCGTCCTCCTCGGCGTCCGCGCGAGATCCCTTCCGCGGCGCCGGTTCGGCGACGAGTGGGTGTTTCTTCGTCTTGATCGAGATCCCTCGAAGCTCTCGCGAGTCTTCCGCTTTGGCTTCGCGCGCGAGCGTCGGCGGATGGTTGTGCCGACAGGAGCTGTTGAATCGACAAAAGGCGCAGTGCCGGCCCGCGCGCAAGGCGTAGGCGCCGCTGCGCGCCTGGCCGACGAGGACCCGAAGCGTATCGCGGAAGCCCGCCGTCAGACCGGGGTCGACGAAGCCGGCGAACCGAACGACCGCGGGCTCCGTCTCGCCCGCGGATCGCGGCCGCACGCCGAGGAGCTCGACCTCGGCGGACTCACCGGCAAGCAGCCAGTAGAGCGGCGCTTGGAGCGCGGCCCCGCGCAGGTAGTCGAGTGGGCTCGGCTCAGTGAGCGCGCCGGTCTTGTAATCCGAGACGATCGGACCTCGAGGCGTCTCAACCCAGCGATCCAACCGCGCGCTGAGCAGCAGCGGGGCGTCGAGTCCCAGATCGATCGGGCGCTCGACGCCGTGTTCGAGACGCATCGATCGGGCCTGTCGTTCCGCAAGGCGCGCGAGATCCTCGCGCACGAACTGCTTCAACGCCGATTGCCAGCGGTCCGTGAAGTGCGCCCAGAACGCCGGTGCGCGTCGGGCTCGGCGCCCGATCGGCTCGCGAAGCTGATCGTTCCACGCCTCCGAGATCCAAGTCGACAGCGCGACATCGAGATCTTTTTCCAGCAGCGCCGGAATCCCGCGTGTCGTGATTCGGGTGTAGATCGCGGCGAGGACCTCATGAATGAGAATGCCCAGCTCGCGGGCCTCGATCTGAAACGTGTCGGGCTCGTCCGGCAACTCGGCGACGCGCCACTCGTGCGCGAAGAGATACTGCAATGGACAGTGGGCCAGCGTGGCGACCGCACTGACGCTCAATTTCCGCCCAGGTTCGAGGCCGGCGCCGACGCGTCCATCCCATTGCGCTGGAGGCAGGTCGAACGATTCGATGGCCCGCAGCATGGCCAGGGACGGCCCAAGCTCTGGGAATGTGCTGGCAAGCGGGGCGGAAGCACCGGCCGAGCGCAGCACGGTCAGTAGGCGCTCTTCGTCCGGCGTCAAAATTCCGGTGTCGGCGACGCTCTGTTCGATCCGGTACAGCGGATGAGCCGGGATGTGGGTAGCCTCGGCAACCACGCGGGCCAGGTCGGGCTCGCCGTGAATCAGCCGCGCGACCTCCCTGAGCGCCAGCGATAGCGCCACGCTTCGCCCGCGCTCGTCGGCGCGTTGCCACGAGATGTCGATCCGCTCTTGCGCCGCGCCGAGTAACAAGGCCAGCAGAAGCCGCTCCTCGTGCGGCGCGTCATCCTTGATCGGGATCGGGCACAGGTGCTCCTGGCGCAGCCGGCGGCGCAGCGCGTCGGGCAGCACCGGATCCTCCCGAATCGTCGCCGGGATCTCTCGCGCGTTGAAGCCGAGCAGGATCGCGCGACGAAAGGTCATTCCGCGTAATTGCATGGCGTCGAGCACGCGAATGCCCCCGCCGTCACCGCGCTCGAGCGCGACCGGCGTTGCGTCGACCGCTCGCTCGAGCCATGCGCGAAAGGTCACCAACTTGACCGGGTGCGCGCCAGGCAACAAGTCGAGATCGGCGAGCACCGATAGCAGCCGGATCAACGGGTCGAGTCCCGGCGAGTCCGCCGACACGGGCACCAGCTCGCCAAGCCAGCGTGAGACGATCGCGCCGTGTTCGGCCCAGGTCCGCTCCCGGACGGGGACGAACCCTCGTCCGAGCGCTTCGAGGGTCTCCAGGATGCGGTCGACCGCAGGCGTCCGGCCGTGTTTGGGGTCGACGAGCCACTCCTGCCACTCGTCGATCCCCCCGACGATCCCCCGCTCGCGGCTCAGGCGATCCGCAAGCTCTCCATCCGGCGCCGCTCGATCGCGGTTCAGACGGCTCCAATCCAGCACCGTCGATCCGAGCAGCTCCGCGGTCAATCGCCTGGGATAATCGCGTTCGACCACCTCGAGCGCGAGCAGCAGCGCACGCACGGTGGGGTCGCGTCGCAACGGAGCCGTGAGCGAGCCGCTCCAGGCGATGCCGGCCTGATCGAGCGCTTGCTCGAGCGCCGGCGAGCGGGTCCCCAAACCGCGGGCGGCGATGACGATCTCGTGCGGGGCGGTGCCCTCGGCGATCGCGGCGAGCGCTTCGCGAACGGCCATGCGCGCTTCGGTCGTCGCGCCCTGCGCATGCCGGAATCGGATCGTCCCTTCGGGGAGCGGTCCGATGTTGTCCGATTCACCGTAGAGGTTTCCCAATCGCGCGCCGAGTGCCGAGCCCTGCGCTACGTTGGCGAGTTCGATCTTCGTTTCCGAATCGGTCGAGATCAGGAACTCGTGCGCGAAGCGCTCGGCAAAAACGGTGACGGTCGAGCCCGGAAGCACGGGGACGAAGAGCGTGATCTCCCGCTCACGATCGACCGCGCGCAGGAGATCGAGAAACTGCCCAGTCCATTCGTAGGCACCGTGGACCAAGATCTGGGTGCCCTCGTCGGTGAGTCGATCCGGCTGCCCCAGCAGACGTGCGACGAGTCCCGCTTCATCGGTGAGCCCTCGTCCGGCGAGGGTCTCCAGCGCTTCGCACCA
>JANNRU010000482.1:0-8714 GCA_031401755.1 Acidobacteriota bacterium
CGACGGCGCGCAATCGGCGAGGTCGGGCAGGCCGTCGGCGTCCAGTACTGCAAGCTTCCCGCCCCAGCATTGGGTACACTCCCCCCAATAGCGCCGGTAGGGCGGATCGACGTGGGTGCGCAACACCGCACCCGACGCGCACTCACCAATCTGGGTCATCGCGTCGCTTGAACGCGGCTGCCGAACGTCTTGGAGCACGTCTCTCGGTGCGCACTGGGCGACGATCGCCGCGATCGACTTCACGACCGTCGAGATGTGGGGCCAGCGAGGACTGGTCACGATGTACGTTCTGTTCGCCATCGACCCGCGAAGTCGCTGCGTTTACTACGCCGGATTGACATCGAGCCCGAACGAGGCGCGGGTTCGCCAGGTCGGGCGGAATCTCACTGATCCCGTCGATGGCTTCCTCCAAGAGAAACGTCTCTGCCTGATGGATCGCGACACCAAGTTCACTTCGGCTTTCCGCGCCTTGCTTGATGATGCCGGCACGGAACCAGTTCGTCTCCCGGAACGCTCGCCCAATAGGAACGCTTGAATCGAACGATTCATGCTGTCAATCAAATCGGAGTGCTTCGACCAGATGATTTTCTTCAACGAGGAATCGCTGCGCCGCGCGATTCGGGAGTACGTCGCCCACTATCACGCCGAGCGGAACCACCAAGGACTCGCCAACGCGCTCATCGAGCCCGCGGCGATTGAAACGGGTTCCGGGCCGGTTCGATGCCGCGAACGACTTGGCGGAATGCTGCGCTACTACCATCGGGACGCGGGCGCTGCGGATTTGCGAACGCTGCCGCGAAGTCAGGGACAGGGGGTGACGTCTGCCAGGAACCGGCAGGTGACCGTTGAGCGCGCGCGCTCGGTTCCGGCCGAGTCCGTTCCGTAGCTTCCTTCGCTCGCGGCGTCGAGGGGGACGACGAGGTAGTAGTGGCTATCCGATCCCGGTGTGATCGTCGCGTCGGTCGCGCCGGTGGTCGAGCAGAGGATCGCGTTGTGGCTGTACCACGCGCCGATTCGTCCCTCGTGCACCGAGTAGTCCGTCGCGGTCGCGCCGCAGCTCGTGCCCCAATCGAGATCGAGATTGCCCGGTGTCAGTCCGTCCTTGGCCAGGGTCAGAGCGGTACCCGGGACGGCGGCGCCGTCCGGGACCCTTCCCGGGGCGGGGTTGCCGGAAACTCCGGCGATGTCCGCGACCTGCACTTGGACCGTCTCCGTCGCAAGACCCGAGGACGACACGAGCATCGTGGCCGTATCGGGAACGAGGTCGAGGTCTTCCGTCGCGGACAGGACGACGGTCTGCGGCACCGCGAAGTTCGCCGGGGTGAACGTCAGCGACGTCCCGCTCGCGATCGCGACGTCGCTCGATCCGGATCCGAACGTCACGTCGACCGTGACGTCGGCCGCGGGCGCGGTCGCGAGGCGCACGTGGAACACGGCCGAGCCGCCCTCGTTCATCCATGCGTTCTGCGGTGAGACGACGAGTCCTTGGCTTGCGGCATTGTAGGTGGCGCGCAGGATGTTCCCGCCGAATCCCACATAGTACAACGCGCCGTCCGGGCCGACGCTCACATCGATCGAGTTCGTGTTCCCGGTGACGAAGTAATCGACGCTGGTTACGGTCGTGCCCGGTCCGACGACCGCGCGCATCAGGCGTCCCGAATTGTAGTCGCCGTAGAAGAAATTTCCCTGGTACGCCGCCGGCACCCCGGTCGAATCGTAGAAGGTGCCGCCGGTGATGGCGCCGCCCTGATTCTGGGTCGTCGCCGTGCCGCCGCCGCTCGACGTGTTGGCTCCGACCAGAGCGTAGGTGAAGCTTGTCGGGGTGGGGACCGAGGCCACGTAGTACTGGCCGTTGAAGCTGATGTCGGTCACGCCGGCAACGGCGAGCTTCTCACCTTGTCGAAAGCCATGTACGGCCGTGGTCGTGATCGTGGCGACGTTGCCGCTGCGCACCGCTCCGGCCGCGCCGACGATGTTCCGAATGTCGACACTGTTCGTCCGATACTTGATCTTCGGCGTGATGTAGCCGGCAGGTTGGTTGTTCTCGTAGTCGTTCCAGCCGGCATGATCGCTGCTACCGACGGCGAAGATCTGCTCGTAGTTGCCGCCGGCGACATCGACCCACAGCGTTCCGGTCGTGCGCTGAAACGTGGCCGTGTACGGATTGCGGAACCCGCGCGCGAAAATGTAGTCGTTGTTGCTGCCGACCCCGTCCACGAACGGATTGTCCTTCGGCACCGTCGCATCGGGATTGGCCCGGCCGACCTTCGAGGCGAGGGACGTGAGATCCGCGTCGACGCCGACCCCACTCCCGAGGTCCCCGATCGACCAGTAGAGTCTGCCGTCCGGTCCGAAACCGACGGAGCCGCCGTCGTGATTGGCGCCGTTGGTCGGGAGGCTGGGGATCAAGGTCGTCTTCGCCATTCCGATGTCGCCCACCGCGGTGTAGCGAATGATCTGCTGCTGGCTGTTCGAGACGGTGACGAAGACGTAAACGTACTGGTTCTCCAGGAAGTTCGGATCGAAGGCGATGCCGATCACGCCGCACTCACTCGACGTGTAGACCGGTGAGACCGTCGCGAATGGAGTCGCCACCAATGTGGGCGGCGGGCCCATCTTGACGATGCGGATCTCGCCGGTCTTGCGCGTCAGGAACAACCGACCCGAGCCGTCGGGCGCCCAGGCCATCGCGGTGATCCCGCTGGTCGTGGCGATCCACGGGCTCTCGGTCCAGTTCGGATCGAGGATCGCGGCGGGCGCAGGCCTGGCGATCAGGCCCGAGAGGGCGACCATCAGGGAGATCTTGGCAACGGTTCGTCGTGACGCGCAGGGCATGGGTCTCGCCTCCTGGATGAACCGATCATATACGCCAACGCGGATCATCCAACAAGCCGCCATTCCGTTCTCTCGCCGACGACTGCGGTGCCAGGCGGAGTAAGCGTCGATACACCGGTCGCACCTTCCAGGTTCCCGGCGCTGACGAGTTGCTCGGCGTAGCACTGAAGGTCCGGAGCGTAGGCGGGATGGCGGTCGTCTACGAAGCGACCGAACTCGCAACCGGCTGGGCACCTGGCTCGCACTCGGCTGGCGTCCGATCGCCTGGGGACTCCTCGGCGGTGGGGCCCTTTGTGCGATCAACGCGGTCTTCAGCGTCGTGTTCACCGCAGTCGGGGGTGAGCCGCCCGAATCGATCCGCGTCTGGACGAAGATTTTCTCCGAAAGCTCGGTCTTGCTACCGTGCGTCGTGATCCTCGCCCCGTTCGCCGAGGAACTCTACTTTCGCGGGCGCATGCTCGACGCGGTGGGCGATCTCTGGGGCCGCCGGGCCGCGGTCCTGCTCACCGCGGGTCTGTTCGCGGCGGTTCACGGGGAACTCGTCTTCATGCCGGTGATCTTCGTCGGTGGCGTGTTGCTCGCCGAGCTGCGGCGCCGCAGTGGCGGGCTCGTCGCCCCGATGATCGCCCACGCGATCAACAACGGCGCGGCGACTTGGGCTCTGTATCACGGCGTCTAAAACGCTCAAGCTCGAAGCTTGCGCGTGATCACGACGTACGACACCACCGCGATCAGTACCAGCACGACCCGTAGTCAGACGTGAGGGAAGTACAGCACCCGACAGTTGACACAAGTGTCGCCAGGATCGAACAGCATGTAGGCCGCCAGCTCGACTGCCGTCACCATCTCGCCGGCCACACCCGCCTCGACCCGAAACGCCCCTACGCTTCCTTCTGATGAGGCCGCTCGCCACGCTTTTCGGGGGATGCACCCCTGCCGGGGGACAGTCGAAGACAGTCCAGGGACAAGAGATACCCAGCCAGAATAGCCCGTTGACTGCTCCTGCTCGCTCTCAAGTGAATCCCGCCGGGAATCCCGGGGGGATTCAAATTCGAACCCGCCACGGAGGCTTGCGGCGTAACTCGTTGCCCGTACTGCGCGTCCCTGAACAGCCCGGCAGTCCGCCTCACGTGCACACGAGGTCGCCGTCCCAGAGCCGCCGAACGAACGTGGCGGCTGGAAGGATGTCGATCCCATCTTCCGTGCGTCGCGCCTTCGGTTCGCGGCAGACGACGACACGCTGCGCGACCTCGGGGTATTCCTCAGCGAGACTGCGCAGGCCTTTGAGGTGATCGCTCGTGATCCGCACGCCCGACTTGGCTTCGATGGCTAGGCGCATGTCCCCCACGACGAAGTCGACTTCTATCCCGCTTGCCAACCGCCAGTACGACAGGGAGCTGTCCACCGCGCGATAGCTGAGGAACGCGGATAGCTCGTGGAACACCCAGTTCTCGAACGCCTTGCCGTAGAGTTCCGACCCGGCGAGGAGTTCGCCGCGCCAGACGATTCACCACGCCGACGTCGACGAAGTAGAACTTCGGAGAGCCGATGACCCTGCGCTTGGCGCGCTTGCGGTACGCGGGAAGCCAGCGCCCGAGCAGGGTGTCCTCAAGGATCTGGAAGTGGCTTTTCGCGGTGTGGCTCGATACACCGCACTCGCGGGCGACGTTCGAGAAGTTGACCAGCTCTCCGTCGCTGAGCGCGGCAACGTCCAGGAAGTTTGAAAATGTCGGGAGATCCCGCACGAGACCTTCCGCCGCGACTTCCTCCTTGAGGTAGTCGGCGACATACGCATCGAGCATGCGTGCCGAGCGGCTGGACTCGTAGATCCGCGGCAGGTATCCGCGATTGAGCATGCGATCCAGATCGAACTCGTTCCCGATTTCGGCTGCGGTCAGCCCATGCAGTTCGTAGCGCATGGCCCGCCCGCCGAGCAGATTCGCTGCTCCACGCTTGACCTTGCGCGCGCTCGACCCGCAAAGCGCGAAATGGAATCCGCGATTCTCGATCAGCCAATGCACCTCGTCGAGCAGCGCCGGCACCTTCTGGATCTCGTCGATGACGATCTGGCTGGAGCGGCTTGGCCGTTCGGCCTCCAGCTCCTGCCGCAGAAGCTCGGGCCGAGCGACGTAGCGCCGGAACTCGTCAGCCTTGAGAAGGTCGATCCACCGCCCCTCCCCGTACTCGCGGCGCAGCAGCGTGCTCTTGCCGGTCTGGCGCGGCCCCCCCGAGGAAGAACGTCTCGGTTCCGGGCGTCGGCAGGTCGAGTGCTCGCTTGAACATGGACTTCAAAATAGCATGATGGTTTGAACCGGCTGTGCCGGAAATCCTGGGGCCCACGGCCGTCGCAGAGGAGGCGGGCCGGGAAAATACGGGGGCCTGGCTCTTCTTCCCGGGGCCCGGGCCTTCAGTGATGGGCCATCGGACGCCGTACGGCTCGGGAGCGCGGGCTGCCGGAGGCCATCGTGATCGACAACGGCCCGGAGTTCGCCGGCACACCATTGGACGCTTGGGTCTATCGTCGAGGAGTCCGTCTGCATTTCGTCCGACCCGGCAAGTCGGGACGAGTGCTTGAACGAGCACGGGTTCACCCGCCTGAACGACGCGCGATTCACCATCGAGTGCTGGCGGCAGGACTGCAATCAGGTCCGGCCCCACAGCTCGCTCGGGCGCGTGACCCGCGCGGCCTCCGGGCGGCGACGCCGCCCTGCGACCCGCAGACCATGAAGCGGAACGGCCGGATCCGAGGGGCACGTCATCAGGTCTCGCATTCCAACTCGCGCGGCCCACTCCAATGTTGAGATGTGAGACCTGACCCTTTTCGCCGAAAAGATGTGACGGCTCGCCGTGGATGCGGTGTACCTTCTCGGGCGCGCGCAGCAGCGGGGTATTTCAGCGCGCGTGAGGAGAAGCGTGATGCGAAGAGAGTCCATGCACAGAGGCAGAATTGCGGCCATCGGGACACTGGTTCTTGGCGCCGTCGGTTTCCAAGCCGTCCAGGCCGGGCAGCTCGAGCCCCCCGGTCCCGTCGCCTCGACGATGCAGACGGCGATTCGGGCCGCCGACCTACCGATGACGATCCTAGCTCCGGGTCGCTACGTCCTGGAGGAGGACATCTTCACCGCCGGCGGCGGGATTACCGTCGAGGCCAACAACGTCACGATCGACCTGCGGGGACACTCGCTGCACGACGGCACGGGAGACGGGATCGTCGCGGCCGCAGGGACCACGAACGTCGCCGTCCAGAACGGCACCGTCTCCGGTTGGGGCGGCGACGGTGTGGACCTCTCTCAGTCGCTGAACGCCCAGGTCGTCGGCGTTCGGTCCGAGGGCAACGGCGCCGACGGGATCCGGATCGGCCCCGGCGGTCTCGTCACCGACTGCAACGTCCGGGGCAACACGTCCGACGGGATCGACGTGGTCGGCACGGCGACCGTGATCGCCCGCTGCGTCTCGACTTCGAACGGTCTCGCCGGAATCACCCTGGCGGCTGGCCCCAGCTCGATCAGCCACTTCACCGCCTACGCCAACGGCACGCACGGCATCGGCGGAGGGGCGGGGGCGGTCACCGTGACCGACTCGACGGCCCGGGGCAACTTCGGCAACGGGATCCAGCTCGGCGTGGGGGCGGTCGTCTCCCGGTGCAGCGCCTTCGCGAATGGCGACGCTGCGAACGAGGACGGCATCGTGGTGGGACTTTCGAGCAGCGTCACGGACTGCAGTGCGTCCAACAATGCGGAGGACGGGATCCAGGTCGGCAGCGACTCGTACGTCGCACACAACAACGTCGACAGCAACGGCACCATCGACGGAGCCGGCATCCACGTCACGGGCAGCGGCAACCGGATCGACGGCAACAACGCCACCGACAACGACCGCGGTTTCGACGTCGACGCCGCGGAGAACCTCGTGATCCGTAACAGCGCGAGCGGGAACGTCACGGCTTACGCAATCGTAGGGGGCAACACTGTCGGACCGACCGTCACCTCGGCCAACATCGCCGCCAGCACCAACCCCCATGCGAACTACGACTTCTGATCCGGGAGGACCGCGATGCGAATAGCAATGTCGCTGTCCCTCGTCATCATCTTCTTGATCCCCTACGGCGCGGCGCGCGCCGAGAACGTCGACCCCGCGGGCGACGGTTCGCAGTACGCGTGGAGCGAGAACGCCGGCTGGATCAACGCCGAGCCCTCGGGAAACGGTGGGCCGGGCGTCGAGGTCCAGGACTTCGCGCTCACCGGCTGGATGTGGGGCGAGAACCTCGGGTGGATCAGCCTGTCCTGCGAGAACACCTCCTCGTGCGGCACGGTGTCCTACGGTGTCCTCAACGACGGTCTCGGTAACCTGTCCGGCTACGCCTGGGCGGAGAATGCGGGGTGGATCCACTTCGATCCCACACCCGGCGGCGTGACGATCGATCCCGCGACGGGCAACTTCTCCGGCCGGGCCGGGGCGGAGAACGCCGGCTGGGTGACCTTCGCCTCCGTCGCGCCCGTGGCCTACAAGGTCAGCACCTCGTGGTGCCAGAACGTCGCCGCCGCGCCGTCGACGACACCGACGCTGACAATGGCCAAGGCGGGGGGCGACGACACGGATCTGTCGTGGACCGTACCGGTCAGTGCCGCGTGGTACGACGTGGTGCTCGGCAACCTGGGTGTACTGCGCACGAGTGGCGGCGACTTCACGGCCGCCACGGAAAGCTGCCTGGCCAACGACACGCTCGACACCTCGCTCGTCTTCTCCGGCGACCCAGCTTCCGGCGCCGGCTTCTGGTTCGTCGTGCGCGGCGTCAACTGCAAGGGCAAGGGGCCGTACGACGAGGGTGGCGCCGGACAGGTGGGAGATCGCGACGCCGAGATCGACGCCGCGGCGCCGGCGTGTCCGTGAAGGCCGGCGGGGGGGGGAGGGCAGTGCCAGGAGGCGCGGTGAGACCTGCCGCCTGTGCTCATGGGCTGCGCGCGAGGGCGGTACGGGCGCGAGCCGAGTGGTGGAGGCGGCGGGAATCGAGCCCTAAACGGGGGGAAACGGGGACCGTGCAAAGGTCGGACGGCGGCCGGACAGAACGTGTCCAAGGTCGAACGCGAGACGAGCACAACGGGAGCACGATGGCGCGCGGGTGCCCCGGATGGCGACGAGGACTTGGTGGTGATGCTGAACACATGGCCAGACCTTCCGGAACCCGCCCGGCGGGCAATCGTGGCGATCCTCCGCTTTTTGCAGTCGGGGTGCACTCGGGCCTGAGCGATCCGCTCCGTCGGCTGCCCTCGCGTGCCCCGACAACCAGCCGCCCTTCGAGGCCGGCCGTGACGAGCACCTCGTAGAGCACGCTATCGAAAGGCGCGGTCACAAGATCGCCACCAGCTCCCCAACGACCCTCAACCTTCGGGTGGCGTCGGCTTTCAGCTCGATCGAGCGGTAGCCGGGCAGCGTGCTGTCCGGATGGAGCGTGATCCGCTCGTGCCTCCAGCTTTCATCGGAGGGTCCCTTCTGGCTTGAGAACACCTTGACCGTGCAGCAGGTGCCCGTGTCCGGGTCCTGGATGTCCGCGTGCTCTACGATGACTACTCTTCCCTGGCGTGACCCACCAGGGTTGGCTTTGAACAGGCACCAGCTCCCGTGCGGAATCCGGCGATTCATCGACTCACCGACCACCCGGGTCACGAAATGGCCCCGCTGCGGCCGGAAGGAGTCGGGCAACTCGACCCAGGCGTGGTCCTCGACCGGCTGCTCCTCGCTGAAGTCGCGTGCCGCGGCCACTGCTAGGTCGTAGATCGGCACGGCGTTCTCCATCACCTCGGCGAGCGACGTCCGGCTGCGGCCGGACGCGATGACCATCGGGATGCCGGAGCGGATCGCGATTTGCGCCGCCTCGATCT
>JANNRU010000483.1:0-2995 GCA_031401755.1 Acidobacteriota bacterium
GATAAAAAACAAGAACCCCCTCTCCCCTTCAGGGGAGAGGTACGCAGGCTTGACGCCGTAGCTTTAGCGAAGGCGGTTACGACTTCTTCGGCGGTCGGCGGTCGAGAGATCACCTCGTCGATCGTGGCCAGCATCATCTGATGCGCGTCGTTCAGCGAGCTCTCCAAGCGCACCTCCGCACCGAAGAGCATCACACCCGGATCGTGGAGCTGGAAGCCGAAGCCATAGATCGAGGAGGCCTTCTTGGTTTCGACAAGACTCTTGTAGAGCCGGCCCGACGGCGAGTCCCCGAGGATGTAGGTCAGCAGGTCGGTCGCCGCAAAGTCCGGATGTGAGCCGGCCGGGATGTGGTAGAGCGCGCCGACGGCCTGAACGTCGCCGACTCGGCGCAGTGTCACGGTTCGTTCTCCGTCCTGCGCGGGTTCGACCGTGTAGGTCTTCGGCAGAGGCGTGGTCGGACGGGGGATCGCGCCGTAGATCCGCGCGATCTTCTCGATCGTCTTGGCCTCGTCGAACTTTCCGGCGACGACGAGAGTCGCATTGTCCGGACGGTACCAGTTCTTGTAAAACGCCTTGAGGTTTTCGATCGGTACACGTTCGATGTCGGTCCGCGAGCCGATCGTCGACTTGCCGTAGTTGTGCCAGAGGTAGGCCGCAGACATCATGCGATCGAGTAGGACGTTTTGCGGCGAGTTCTCACCCATTTCGAATTCATTGCGCACGACAGTGAACTCGGAGTCGAGATCTTTCTGGGCGATGAACGAATTGACCATCCGGTCGGCCTCCAGGTCGAGGGCCCAGTCGAGATTCTCGTCGGTCGCGGCGAAGGTCTCGAAGTAGTTGGTCCGGTCATACCAGGTCGTGCCGTTCGGACGCGCGCCGTGGGATGTCAATTCTTGCGGGACGTCCGGATGGCGCGGGGTGCCCTTGAACATGAGGTGTTCGAGCAGGTGGGCCATGCCGCTCTCGCCGTAGCCTTCGTGGCGCGAGCCGACCATGTAGGTGATGTTCACCGTGGTCGTTTGCTTGGACGGATCGGGGAAGAGCAACACGTTTAGCCCGTTCGACAGGCGATACTCGTTGATACCCTCGACCGAGACGCCCTTCTCGACGCCCTGCGGAAGATTCGCGGCAAAGGGGCTCGTGGGGAGGAGTGCGAGCAGGCATACGGCGACGGCCAATCTGGTGACAAGACATCGGTTCATCGTGGATCTCCGGCTGTTTTTCGGCTGGCCATCCGCCGCGCGCGTGTGCGGACGGATGTCCAAGCGGACGACAGA
Source organism: Acidobacteriota bacterium (assembly GCA_031401755.1). Taxonomy (GTDB): domain Bacteria; phylum Acidobacteriota; class Polarisedimenticolia; order Polarisedimenticolales; family Polarisedimenticolaceae; genus JANNRU01. The sequence goes on from JANNRU010000483.1 coordinate 1,281, forward strand.
ACAGGCTATTCCTCACCTCCGGGATCGTCAAACCGACCGGTGCTGCGCCGATTTCAGGCCGCGGTTGACCGGGGCGACCCATCCGCGATAAAAATCCTGCCGATGACCCGCCTGACCGATCCGTCCGTCTTGCATACCGATGCCCGGCTGATCGCGGTCGACAAACCGGCGGGCGAGCCTGTGATCGCCGAGCGCGGCGGGGCAGCCGAGGCCTGCCTGTGGCGCCGACTCGAAGCCCGGCTCGGCAGCCGACTCTACGTCGTCCACCGGATCGATCGCGAGATCTCCGGGATCGTGGTTTTCGCCCGCACGTCCAATGCCCATCGCGAGCTGAGTCGAGCATTCGAGGATCGGCGGGTCGAGAAGCGCTATGTCGCCTTCACGGTTGGAGCCCTCGAGCCGCCGTCGGGATCGATCGACCTCGAGCTGCACGACGCGCGCAACGGGAAGTCGCGACCGGCAACCCCCGGAGAAGTCGGGTCCCGCGCGGCGCGAACAGATTACGCGGTCGAGCGCTGCTGGGCTGCGGCCGGGGTCGTGATCGCGCGCATCGCAACTTCACCGCAGACCGGCAGGCGCCATCAGATTCGCGTCCATCTCCGCGCAGCAGGCGCGCCGATTCTCGGCGATCGGCTCTACGGGCGACGCGTCGAGCTCGGCCCGTTCCTCGGACTGCCCTGCCCGCGACTCGCGCTTCACTCCTCTAGAATCGTCCTGCCCGCGACTGCCGGCGGGGGAGCGGTCGAAATCGATTCGCCGCTGCCGGGCGATCTCGTCGAACTCGAACGCTGGCTTGACGCGCGCGACTGAGGCTCACTGGCTCGGTTCGGTCTCGACGAAGCGCCAAACGACGCGCCAACCCTCGGCCGTGCGCGTCAAGACCAGAACGTCGTGACCCTGGTCGCGATGGCGTTCGCCCGCGGCCTCCCAAGCGATCCGCCAGCGGGAAACGGCGACCGCGGTGTCCCCGGCGAGATCGATCCGCGGAGGCAGACTTTCGAACGCGGTCACGTTCGATCGCGCAAGAAACTCCCGGTAACTGGCGATGCAAGCCTCGCGGCCGACCACACGTTGCTCGAATCCAGGAGCGACGAAGACGACGTCGGGGTGGAAACAGTCCTCGAGCTTGGCGAGTTGTCCCGAAGTCCAAGCCCCAAGGATGCAGGAGACTTGGCGCTCGATCGCGACCAGATCCTGATGCTCGTCCGTCAGTGGGCCCCCCCGGCAGCCTAACGCAGCGGCCACGTTGGTTCGTGCCGAGCGTACATCGGCTCGACCGATTCGCCAACGCCTCCCGGGGGCCAATGGCGGGCGATTCGAGATCTGTGTATAACGCGGCCGCTATCGATGTTCGGGTTACGGGAAACGGGGTGAGACTCCCCTGCCGCCCGGCGACTGTGAGCGGAGACGGCGACCGCATGCCCTTCACGGGGCAGCCACTGGGATCTACCGATCCTGGGAAGGCGCGACTCGCCGGCAGACCCGCAAGCCAGGAGACCGGCTCGAATCAGTAAGGCTGAACCGACCTGGGGCAGGTTCCGCCGCCAAGCGTGTCGCCCCTGGTCGGCTCTCGAATGCGGAGCTTCCAGGGGTTTTGTTTTCACGGCACGGTTTGGGCGGGGAGGCGCCTCCGGAGGCCCCGTCCCGCCCCGACGGGAGCCGCCGGCGACGCTCCACCGCCAACGTGGAGGGTGGGATGCGACGGTTACTCGTTG
>JANNRU010000484.1:0-6007 GCA_031401755.1 Acidobacteriota bacterium
CGCGGTCGATGGCGCTCGAGGGCCGCGGTCAGAAGATCGGGGCGCATGCCTTCGTCGTCGACCGGAATGCCGACGATACGAGCACCGAGCGACCCGAGCACCGACAGCGCACCGGTGTAGGTCGGTTCTTCGACCACGACCGCATCGTCGCGCTCGGCGAACGCATGGAAAACCAGGTCGATCGCCTGTTGTGCCCCCTGAGTAACGACGATCCGATCCGCATCGGCCACTGAGCCGCGCGCGCGCATCCTCTCGGCTATCGATTGACGCAACTCGGGGTCTCCCGCGGTCGGGCCGTAGCTGAAGAGCGCAGCACCGCGCTCCGCCAGGGTCGCCTTGATCGCGCGGCCGAAAGTCTCTACCGGCATCAACTCGGCAGCGGGGTAGGAACCGGCGAGCGAGATGTTCCCCGACGCGACGGCGTGGCGATAAAACGACAGCAGGCCTCCGACGAGCGGGCCTTCCACCGCACGGGAAAATCCGCTGGCCCAGTCGTCGCCGGCGTGCTCCGGGGAGTCGCCGCCCGCCGCGGCCGACGCGGTGATGAAAGTCCCGCGACCCGTATGGCTTTCGACCCAACCTTCCTCGACCAACGACTCGTAGGCGGCGACGACGGTGTTCCGATTAACGCCCAGTTGCCGCGCGAGCGCCCGCGTGGGGGGCAAACGGCGGCCGGGTATCAGCCGGCCATTTTGCACGGCATCGCGAATCCCCTCCACGATCTGCCGGTAGACCGGGGTCACGTCGTCCGCGATGATTTTGAACCCGGCGAGCACCACTTGGCCCCCCTTGGCCTAATCGAATAGAAGGTTTACCACCATGATCCGACGGAGGCAAGTAGGCCAAGATAGGCCAACAGCTACGGCGAGCGTGCCGGGATCAGGCCGGAGGCAGGACGGAGATGGCCTCGGGGGGGAGGTCGGCCCGGGCGTGTTCCGGGAGGCGCGCATCAACGACGGCAAGAAACTCCTGGATTCCCGCCCCCGACATGGCCGACAGGAAGCGCACATCGGGTCCGTGGGCAGCGCGGAGATCATCGAGTTCTTCCGGGGCCAGGCGATCGATCTTGGTGAAGACCAGCAGTTTCGGAATCTCGCCGTACTCCAGCTCGTCCAGGATCCGCGTCACCGCCTCGATCTGCGCCGCCCGCCCTGAGTGGGATGCGTCGACCAGATGCACAATCAGATCGGAGTCCTCGATCTCTTCTAGCGTCGCCCGGAAGGCGGCGAGGAGATCGGGCGGCAGGTCACGAATGAAGCCCACCGTGTCGTTGATCACGACCTCGCGGTCGCGTGGCAATCTCAGGCGCCGACTGGTCGGGTCGAGCGTGGCGAACATTTTTTTCTCGACCAGCACGTCGCTTCCGGTGAGCAGGTTCAGCAGGGTGCTCTTGCCCGCGTTCGTGTAACCGACGAGCGAGATCACGGGGACGGCGCGCTCGCGGCGGCGCGAGCGACGCTGTTCCCGGCGGCGGCGCTCTTCGGCGAGCGACTTCTCCAGGCGTGAGATCCTGTCGCGCACGCGCCGACGATCGACTTCGAGCTTTTGCTCGCCCGGTCCGCGACCACCGATCCCGCCTTCCAAACGCGATAACCCCGAGTCGCCCCGGCTCATCAGTCGGGGGAGCAGATACTTCAGTTGTGCCAGCTCGACCTGGATCTTGCCCTCGTGGGTCCGCGCGCGACGGGCGAAGATATCCAGAATCAACTGGGTTCGATCGATGACCTTCAGGTCGGTGGCTTCGGCGATCGCGCGCCCCTGCGCGTGGGTCAGATTCTGATCGACGACGATGAACTCGGCCCCAAGCCGGAGCGCGTGGATGATCAGGTCCTGCAACTTACCGGAGCCCATCAACGTGCGCGCGTCAAACGAGGATCGCCGTTGAACGACTCGCTCGACGACCTGAAGATCACTCGACGCAGCGAGCTCGGCCAACTCTTCGATCGACGCTTCCGCCGCCGCGCGGTTGCCGACCGTCACGTGGAGCAGGATTGCTCGGCCGACCTTGCCGGCGACGCGAGTTCGCGCCATGTGGCGGTCGAACTCTTCCTCGAGCGCCCCGATCAGCTCAAGGAAGTCGTCATCGACACGGCTCGCCGGCCGCGGAGGGAAAAGCCGGTAGCGCTCGCCGTTCGAAATCAGGTCTTCGGCGCGCTCGCGCACGACGGACCGCGAAACCCGAATCGGCATCACCGCACCCCGCGGCACGCGCGGAACCTCCGGTTTGGTTTGGGGCTCGGAGCCCGGAGGTCCGCTCGCCGCGGGCAGCAGATGCGCGACGCGCACGGCCCCGGCCTGACCGGCCTTGCCAACTGCGACGGTGGCCAACGCATCGAGCCGATGCAGCGCCAAGGGTGCGAGCTCTTCCGGCTCGAGCGGTTCGTCACTGAAACGCGTCGAGATGAAACGCAGAGTGCAAAAGCGCATGCGCCCCGCGGGAGCGCTCGGTTGCCGCGGAACTTTCAGGCGCCGCGCGTCTCCGACGGCGACCGCCTCGATCCTGCCGGCCCGATCGACGAGCACACCGACGCGACGATGCAAGTCGCGACTGACCTCGACCATCTCGCGGGCCAGATCGTTGGTCAAGATCGAGTGCGGCGGGATGCGCCGCCGATACAGTCGCTCCAACCGATGCCGCTCGGCATTGGCGAGCCCCTGGAGCTGGCCGTGCAGTGTCGAGATAGGTCCTGCCTCCTGACCGCAAAAGCCGCCGTTACTCGTCGGCGCCGCCCGATTAATGTACAGCGAACGGCGGTTCCTGGCGCTCGAGAGATCAGAGGCGCCCGATGAAGTGGGTCCCGGCCCGGCCCTCGATCGCCTGGGGCAGGCTGTCCGGATCGGTCACGACGACCCGCTTGCCGCCGTGTCGAAGAAAGTGGATCACCGCCTCGATCTTCGGGCCCATGCTCCCCGGTGGGAACTGTCCTTCGGCGTTCAGGCGCTCGACCTCGTCGAGAGTCACGGCGCCGAGCGCGCGCTGGCCGGGCTTGCCGAAATCGGCGTAAACCTGGGGAACTGCGGTGAGAATGATCATCAGCTCGGCCCCGACGTTCGACGCTAGAACGCTTGAGGTCAGGTCTTTGTCCACGACCGCCTCGACGCCGACGAAACGATCGTCGGTGTCGACACGGATCGGTACCCCACCCCCGCCGCAGGCAACCACGATGTGACCGGCCCGAGCCGCGTCGCGGATCATGTGGCGCTGGATCACGCGTGTGGGTCGGGGCGAGGGCACCACGCGCCGCCAGCCGCGCCCCGCAGCATCCTCGCGGACTTCCCAACCCCAGGTCTCCCGGCGCCGCTCCGCGTCCTCCCGCGTCAAAAACGGACCGATCGGCTTGTTGGGGTCCTTGAAAGCCGGATCGGCCTCGTCGACTACGACCTGCGTGATCACGGTCACGACGTAGCGCTTATTGTCTTTCTGACGCAATTGGTTGAGCAGAGCCTGCTGCAGGATGTAGCCGAGGCTGCCCTCGGTCATGGCGACGAGCATATCCAGCGGCATCGCCGGAACCAGGTCGCGGCATTGCTCCTGCTGGATCAGCAGGTCTCCAACCTGCGGGCCGTTGCCGTGCGTGATCACGAGGTAGTAGTCGCGTTCGACGAGCGTCATCAACAGGCCGGCGATGCGGTCGGCGTTGCGAACGTGATCCTCGATCGTGCCGCGCTCGCCCTTGTGCATGAACGCGTGCCCGCCCATGGCGACGAGAACGATCGGTTGTCCGTTGGCCAATGAGAACCTCCTCGCCCGCGCGACGGGGCGACGGGGTGAAAGTTAGATCCGATGCTGCGGATTGGCGAGCCCGACGGTGTTAGGATCGCGTCGCGCGCCGCTCCGGCGCTCTCACCGGTTTCCAGGAGGCCACCCCCATGACCGAGACCCCGACACCCCGTGCCGTGCTCGCGCCAGGTTCGCTCACCGGTCGGGTCGCCTGGATCACGGGCGGCGGAACCGGCCTGGGTCGAGCGATGGCGCTTCGTTTCTCTGCGCTCGGAGCGAGCATCGGCGTTTGCGGCCGGCGCCGCGAGCCGCTCGACGCGGTCGTCGCCGAGATCGCTGCCCGCGGGGGTCGAGCTGCCGCCGCGACCTGCGACGTCCGCGATCCGGACGCCGTCGATGCCGCTGTCGCGCAAGTCACGGAGGCGCTTGGACCGATCGATATCCTGGTCAACAACGCCGCCGGCAACTTCCTGTGTCCTTCCGAAGAGCTATCGCCCAACGGGTTTGCCGCCGTCGTCGGCATCGTGTTGCACGGAACTTTTCATTGCACGCGCGCCATGGGCCGACGGTGGATCGCCGAGCGCCGTTCGGGCTCGATTCTCAACATCGCTGCGACCTACGCCTGGACCGGCTCAGCGTTCGTGTTGCCTTCGGCGTGTGCCAAGGCCGGCGTGGTGGCGCTGACCCGCTCGTTGGCCGTGGAATGGGCGCGCCACGGGATCCGAGTGAACGCGATCGCCCCCGGCCCGATCCCGACCGAGGGCGCGTTCTCGCGGCTCATCCCGACCCCCGAGCTGGCAACCAAGCGTCGCGAACGCATCCCGGCTCAGCGCTTCGGCACCCCCGAAGAGCTGGCCGAGCTCGCTGCGTTTCTGGTCTCGGATGCGGCATCGTGGATGCGCGGCGAGGTTGTCACCTTCGACGGCGGCGAGTGGCTTCGCGGCGCGGGCGAGTTCAACGACCTGCTCGACGATCCGCATGCGCTCGAAGCCCTGGCACGGAAGCCGCCGCGATGAAAGCGCGCGCCGCTCGGGGCCTCGTGGCGAGTCTCCTGGCGTTCGCGCCCGTGTGGGCGCACGATTTTGGCTACACGGATGTCGTGATCCTGCTGCGACCCGATCGCGTCGTGCAAACCGAACTGACGGTGGACGTGGACGCAATCGCCCTCGGCCGCGACCCTTCGGCCGATTCGTCGGACGCGCTCGCAGTACTTGCAGCGATGGAACCCGACGAACGCCAAGAGGCGCTCGCCCGCGCCGAGACCTACTTGAAGCGTCACGTACGATTGCGATTCGACGGCGAACCTACGAATTTCTCGGTCGCCTTCCCCAAGCCCCTCGACTCGCCGATCGACTTGGAGCCGCTCCTTCCGAGCTATTTCGGAACGACGGCCCGACTGGAATCCTCGCTCCCCGACGAGGCGAAAAGCTTGACCTTCTTCGCCTCGGCCAGCTTGCGCGGGATCCGCCTGACCATTCGCGACCTGCGGACTCCACAGGAGTTCCGGGTCGTGCTTGCGCCAGGCGAGGAAAGCGCGCCGTGGCCGATCGACAGCGCCGAGCCACCGAACGCATCTCGCCGCGCCGCCGTCGGACATTACTTGAAGCTCGGTTTCCTGCACATCCTCCCGTTGGGGCTCGACCACGTCCTGTTCGTGGTGCTGTTGTTCCTGCCCACTACGCGGCTGAGCCCGTTGTTGTGGCAGGTCACGGCGTTCACGATCGCGCATTCCGTGTCGCTGGCGCTGTCGATCTTCGATCTGATCTCGCTGCCATCGAGGGCCGTCGAGCCGCTGATCGCGGTCTCGATCGCCTGGCTTGCGCTCGAAAACCTGCGTCACAAAGAACCGGCGCGCTCGCGCACCGCGCTGATTTTCTGTTTCGGCTTGCTCCACGGTCTGGGGTTCGCCGGGGTCTTGCGCGAGCTCGGCCTCCCCGAAGGCCAACGCCTGCTTGCGCTGATCGCGTTCAACGTCGGGGTGGAGGGCGGTCAGATCGCAGTCATCGCAGCCGCCGCGGTCTCGATCGGCCTGCTGCGCGGGTATCGATGGTATCGCGGTTGGATCGTTGTGCCGGCGTCGGCGGCGATCGGGGCGCTCGGTCTGTTCTGGGCCGTACAGCGGGCCTTAGACCCTTGAGGCTCGCCAAGCTCACGGTGGCCGCAAGCTTGTGGGTCGGCGATGTCCGGCGACTGTCCGCCGGCGGACAGTTTGACTCGTTGTCTTCCTGAAATCAGCCAATTCTCGTCGGCATCGGCCTTGCCCTGGGATCGGCCGTGCGCTGGCGA
>JANNRU010000485.1:0-7203 GCA_031401755.1 Acidobacteriota bacterium
CTCAGATCTCGACGTCGGGCGAAACCGCTCGAGATCAACGCCACAGGGGATGACCACGCCGCCGACCCGCCTGGCTACCGCCGGCGACACTGCAATCACCTCGTCCGCAAGTCGGCTGACGACTCTGCCGATCGCAGGCTCGACCACGCCCACCAAGGCATCGCTACCGTGAAACGTAATTACGAGCGGACATCCGTTGCGCACTACGCATGACAGGGCGGTCAGTCCATAATGCGCATGGACCACGTCGTATGCGCCCGCACAGGTGGCACGGAAGACTGTCGAGACCGCCAGCAAGTAGCGGAGCTGCCCGAATCGGCGACCCAATTCCAACACATCGACCTTATGACCCAACTTCCGTATCTGTTCGACCTGGGAGAGTACGAAAGCTCCTTCTCCGGGCCGTTGAGTGCTCGGAAACATATTAGTGACGACCAGAATGTTCATGCGATCACGTACCGTCAGCGACGAACCCACCACGACGAACGCCGGCTCGCGCCCACGCCGCCACCGATCGCGGTGGGGTCACTTCTGCAGCTCGTCGATGAGTCGACTGTACTTCTGCCCCTGCACTGTCCAGGTCAGGGGCCTCACGCATTCGGCCGCGCGGCGCCGAAGCGATGCTCTCACGTCGGGATTCGCGGCCAGTCGCTCCAATTGATCAGCGAGTTGGTCGACCCGGCCAGAATCGAAGTATGCAAGCGCATCCTCAGGAAAGTACCGCTGAACCGTTTCGGTTCTGGTCACAACGCAAGGGACTCCGACGCAAGCGCTCTCGAATAGGCGGGTCGGGACACTCAGATCCGTGAAACGGTCTCGTCGCGTTGGAATGACCGACACGCTCGACTGCGCCAGTTTATCGATGACGGTATCGACCGTACAGTGACCATGAAATCGCACTAGATCTTCGAGCGCCAGCTCCTGTGCCAAGCTGCGCAAGCTCTCCAAGAATTCTCCTTCGCCCAGAACATCTATACGGAGGGCGGGGACTCGTTGTCTCAAACGTGCTGCCGCTTGCAGGAGGAGATCGCAACCGTAGGGCCGGATCACGGTGCCGTGATAGAGGGCGATGAACTCCCCGTTCGTTGCCTCCCCCGAGCGCTCTCGGAAAATTGTGGTGTCGGGACCGTTCCAAATTACGTGGGCTTTAGCCTCGGGCAACCCGCGCTCGATCAGTCGCTCCATCTGTCCAGCGTCGGCTGACAGAACCAGGTTCGCACATGACGTAGCGAAACACTCGGCAAAGGCGATCACGCGCCCGACTATCGAATGGCTCGTCAATCCGAACCTGGAATCGGCCAATTCCACGCTGTTGTCGTGTACATCGAACACAATCCGCGCACCGAGCAGTCGAGGTATGAGCCCGCTGACGATCAGGAAGTCCGGGGGATTCGCGACCTGAACCACATCATAACGTCGGCGGAGGTGACGATAGCCAAGTGCCAGCGAAACGAGGACCAGGAACGACAAGTACTCGACCAAATAGACGATTAGCGGCGCACCGCGATGACGATCGACGGGAAACCGGTGTACGTTCACTTCATCACAGACCTCGAAACGTTTTTCTCCCTGCTTGCGCAAGCAATACACATCGACTCTCCAATTGTCGTCGATGAGCGTACGCGCCTGTCGCCGAACCCGCGGATCTTTTGGATAGTGCGAATGCACGACGAACGCAATCGACTTCGACTTTCGATTCATGGCTCTGGATCGTATCATCGGGGCTGGGGCCCATCGCGTGCCGCCGTGAGTTCGAACCTTTCGTTTCTAGCTCTGGCGCCACCGCACCTGGCATCAGTCCGGACGACCCAAGAGTTCGTACTCGAGACGGTTCGAGTCAATCGTGAACTTGCAGGCCCAATTCGGGAACTGAAACCGACAATAGGCACCCCAGAACGGAAACGAACCCTTGACGGCTCCGACCAATTCTGGAGGCCCGACCGCATGGATGGTCCGTCGGACGAATCGATTCACGGATCGCGCTGCTGCGGCAAAGCGCGAGTCGCCAGTGGCGCGGAACAGTTCGAGCCAGCAGATCGCGATCTGCGAACTGCCGGTCAGACACGACCATGAACTCCGGGGTACCCAACCCGGTCCGAGCACTCCGGGAAGGAAGCCCGAGGGCTTCAGGACTGTGAGAACCCCCTCCCCCGTGCGTAACGCGGCAGCCAGATAGCGCGGGTCCCGGAAATGGCGCCACGCCTCGATCACCCCGCGCAACGCATATCCGATGGTGTGGGTCAGCGGCCGATCCTCCGCCTGGAGCGAGCAGCGGGGCCACCAACCGTCCAGACATTGAATCGCCAAGGCCCACTCCACGTTCGCCCGCGCGGCGACCCGCCATCGCTCCCGTTCGCTGATTCGCGCCGCTTCGAGCAGACCCCAAGCCACATGAGTGTGATAGGTCTTGGCCCCGGCGGGGGCGAACGGGCCGCCGTGACGGGACCAACCGCCGTCGCTGTCCTGAGAGTTCAGCAGCCAGTCTGCCGCCAGTTCGAGTGACCGACCGTACCTTGAGTCGATCTCCGCCCCTGCGGCCAGGCCCAACAAGATCTGACCGCTGTTGAAGACCACGGGTTCCGGAGTCGCACGAGCGATGGTCCCGCCCGCGAACCCTCCCGACGAACCTTGGATTGAGGCGAGCCAGTCGAGCATTCGGATCGCTCGAGGGCGACACTCATCACGGTTCCCGCCAAGCCCGCCCGCGAGGAACGTCGGAATGATATAGCCGGTCGTTTCCGGGTACGAAGCACCCCAGCCGCTCTTGAATTCGTAATGACGTGCGACACCGCCGTCAGTGGTTGACGACCGGTCTTGTGCCTGCATCAACCAGCCCAAACAATTCTCGACGGTTTCACGGATCCCGGGGTCCGGGCCGATTCCGCCACGAAGATCGCGCAGGCTCTCCCGGACTCCCCGCGCATCCGCGGCTCGACAGGCAGACACGACGCTCACGCCAGCCCGACGAATATCAATCACGATCAGAGCTCATGCTCGAGCCGAGCCGGCACGGGTGCGTCGCCAGGAGTAATCGCCTCGTGCCACACGGAATCCGTGCATTCTACGTCCCGAATGCTCGCGATTCACTGACGCGCAACACTACGAGAGCTTGGCGTCGGTCGTCGTCCCCGAATCGCGGTCCGTGGGAATGACGGGATGCTGACGCGATCCACGATCAGGCCACTTTCCCGCAAGATTCGTTCGATCGACCGCAAGTCAGGATAGCGCGCGACGCCATAAAACCTCGGCATCAGCCCGAGGCCACTCACGCGAGTGATCCACTTCTTGACCTGTCGGCTGACCCCTGAATAGGACCACCTCTCCTGATCGATGAGTACGAGCAGCCCACCGGGCGCCACGTGGCGGATCATCGCTGCGCAGGCGAGTGGCTGCAGTGCGCGCGGAAGTTGCTGGATCAAATCGTAGGCATACACGAAATCGAACTGCGAGTTCTCCGTCCCGAAATCGTAGGACTCCTCCTCCACAACATCGCCGACCTTCAGTCCTGGCCGAGGCGAGATTTCTGCCAGCGTGCGCAAGGCCAGGGTTACCATACTCTCGGTCAAGTCGAATCCGAACAGTTGCAACGGGCGGTCTCGTCCAGCTTGCGCGTGAATGAACTGAAGCCAGGCTCCGGAACCGCATCCGCAATCAAGTATCCGTGATGCACCGGCGTCTTCGACCGCTTGAATTTCGCGGATGAGAGCGCGGCCGAACAGCCGTTTCGCGGCATCGGAGTGAGAAAAGCCCGCGCCGTAAAACCCGTTCCGAATCGCCTGATCGAATGCCGCTCGTTGGACGCGCCTGTACTTCATCACCCGCCGCATTGTATCGTTTCTAGCGGGCGCAGGAGCCGGCCCCACGGGAAATAGTTTACCGAGGTAGTTCCTCGAGTCGCGTGCGGTTGATCGATGAGACCCATTCGAAAGGTGAGCGCAATGCGCCCGATCCGTCGGCTCCTCGGAAAGTCTGCGCGGGCACTTGCCTCCTGGGCACTCTACCCGGTCTTGCGTAGGGAGGAGAAACAGGAGCGGCTGCGCAGAGTCAATGAACGCCCCATCGAGTACGCATTTGCGCTCCATTGGCTCGCGCGATCAACCGCGCGGGACGTACTCGATATTGGCACCGGACAGGCCGCGTGGCCGCGGGTCCTCGCCGACTGCGGTTTTCAAGTCCGGGCGATCGATCAGGGCGGGTCCTACTGGAGCGGGGGACTCTTCAACCGACACTTCCTGGTGCGGGCGGACGACATCACGTGCCCCACCACCGACCGCAAATTCGACTTCATAACGTGTATCAGCGTCCTCGAGCACATCGTCGATCACACCGCGGCCATCCTAGGGATGTACGGACTTCTTCGTCCAACGGGACGTCTCGTCCTGACCTGCCCCTACAACGAGCGGGAGTTCGTCGAGAATGTCTATTTGCTTCCCGGCGCGGGTTATGGCAGATCCGCGCCCTACATTTGCCGGGTCTATTCCCGGCGGGAAGTCGACAGATGGATCGAGGCGACGGGTGCGAACCTACTTCAACAAGAGCTGTACACCGCGTTCTCCGGGGAACTTTGGACTTTTGGCGAACGCCTCGTCCCGCCACGACTATCGAGTCCTTCCGAGCCCCACCACCTTACCTGCATCGTGCTCGAGAAACCCGCAAGTCCGAAGCCATCGCGGACTGACGCGATGTCCGGCGCTTGAGGCGCTGCCTCGATGAGGCATCGGCCGCATTCCTATCGGAGTTTGACTTGGCGACATCGCAGGCCTTATCCTCCGGCCTGTGCGAAATCACCGTAAAAGTCGACGCGCCGAATGCGTTCCGGTGATGCACCCTTGAGCCACGCTCCCGATTCGGGCCACGCCGACACTCGCCGACGCGCCCTGGTCATCGACTCGGACGGCGAATGCCGGGCGTTTGCGGCCGAGGCCCTCCATTCCTTCCGGCCAGGCTTCGACGTAGCCACCGCTCGAGACCTGGATGAAGCTCAAAGCTGGCTTGAGACCTTTCAACCGGACTTGGTGCTGGTCAACCTGGACGAGCCAGGTCCGGCCATCGAAGCCTTGACCGAGCGATTGGGACGAGGCCCACTTGGATCGCGACCGCAGGTCGTCCTCTGCGTGGACGACCCCTCGGATGAGGCCCAGGCCACCGCCCTGACTCAACTCGGCGCACGCGCGCTGTTACCCCGGCCCCTCGATTTGGGCGCGCTCCTCGGCGCGGTTCGCCGGCTGACCTGACATCGGCACCCTCGGCGGCGGGTCGCCCGCGCCGATCGATTCGAGGCCGCCACGATGTATTCCAGGAACCTGCTGATCGAAAAGGTCCAGCTGGCGATTCTGGATGCGGTGGTTGTTTTCGTTTGCGCCCTCGGCGCCACATGGTTGCGGCACGGCGCGGGCTGGCTGGCCGACGGCCCCGCGAGCGACGTCCCGTGGAGCAGCTACATACTGCCGTCGGCCTTGGTCGCACTGACCTGCGTCCTGCTCTTCCGCTACCACCGGCTCTACGGTCGTCCGCTCGGCCGCCTGGACGAGGCGCTGCGCGTCGCCCAAGCGTGCGGAGTGGCGACCCTGACCGTCGTCGCGGTGACTTTTTTCTATCGCGCTCATTCGTATTCCCGCGCCACGGTGATCCTGTTCTACCCACTAGCAGTGGTCGCCACGCTGGCGGCGAGAAGCTCCTTTCGTGTCTACGGGCGAGCCGTGCTCCGCCACCATGCGGCGGCGCGCCGCGTGCTGATCGTCGGCTTCGGAACGATCGGCAAGCGCCTGGGTCGGAGCCTGCTCGAAAACCCGTCCTACTACGAGCTGGTCGGCTTCCTGGACGACGACCCGGCCACACACCAGGCGACGCTTCAGGGGGTGCCGGTCCTCGGTTCGACCGCCGGCCTGTCCGAGTGCGTGCGCGAGCACCGTGTGCATGAGGTCCTCCTGGCCATCCCCTCGGCTCCGGAGCAGCGGATGATGGCGCTGCTCGGCCAATGCATGCGACTCAAGGTGCACTGGAAGTTCGTGCCCAAACTGTTCGACCTGCGGATCGAGCGGATGAACTTCGACGAGATCAACGGGATCCCGGTCGTGGCCCTGCGCGGATCGCGCCTTCTCGGGTTCAATTGGGCGCTCAAACGCGCCTTCGACCTGGCGCTGACCTCGGTCGCACTGCTGCTCGCCTCTCCCCTGTTGCTGCTGATCGCGAGCGCGGTGCGTCTGACTTCGAGCGGGCCGGTGCTGTTCCGCCAGACCCGCATCGGACTCGGCGGCCGGCCGTTCGTCTTTCTCAAGTTCCGCTCGATGCGCGTGGACAACGACGCGTCCGCTCACGTCAAGTACACCGGGGACTGGATCTACGGCCGCACCGGCCGGGCGCCCGAGGCGCGCTCCCTTGGGGCCGCCGCCGGACGAGTCGACGCCGCACCTCTGCACAAGATCGTCGCCGATCCGCGCGTCACGCCGGTGGGCCACTGGCTTCGCCGCACGAGTCTGGACGAACTGCCCCAGCTCTGGAACGTCTTCCGTGGCGACATGAGCATCGTCGGTCCGCGCCCGCCGCTCCCCTACGAAGTCGAGCGCTACACCGAGTGGCACAAGCGCCGTCTCGAAGTACTGCCCGGCATCACCGGCCTCTGGCAGGTCAGCGGCCGCAACCGGCTGTCGTTCGATGAGATGGTCCGACTGGATATCCGCTACATTGAGACTTGGTCGCTCGAAGAAGATGTCAAGATCGTGCTGAAGACGATTCCGGTTGTGCTGTTCGACAAGGCCTATTGACGCGGGGGGCGCCGTCGTGGAAACCGTGCGCATCGGGGTGATCGGATGCGGCTACTGGGGTCCGAACCACATCCGTAATTTTTTCGCGCTGCGTGGGTCGGGGGTCGAGATGTCAGTCGCCGCCGATACCGATCCGGAGCGGCTGTCTCGGGTCACCGAGCTCTACCCGGGACTGACCGCGGTGAACGACGCCGATCGGGTTCTCGACGATCCGGCGATCGACGCCGTGGTCGTGGCCACACCGGCCCACACCCATTTCCCCATCGCGCGACGCGCTCTGCTCGCCCGAAAGCACGTCCTGATCGAAAAGCCGTTCGTGACCGAGATCGACCAGGCGACCGAGCTCGTGCGCCTAGCCGAGGAGCGCAAGCTCGTGCTGATGGTTGGCCATACCTTCGAGTACACCGCCGCGGTCAACCGCATCCGCGAGATCGTCGAG
>JANNRU010000486.1:0-5074 GCA_031401755.1 Acidobacteriota bacterium
GGGAGCGGCGGGAGGAGCGCTGGGGGGTGGCGGTCGAGTTGCTCGATCGGGACGCCAGCGCCGTCTTGACCGCGAGTCCCACCGACGGTCGGTTCGGCGCGGCGCGCTACTGGCGCAAGATTTCGGACAAGCTCACGGCCAGGGTCGAGCGGCAGCAGACGCTCTCCGGCACGGACAACGACCAAACGACGGCGGGTGTTCAGTACCAGATCTCTCCGGCGCTCGCGGTCGAAGTCCAGGCCACGGACGGGACGCTCGGCACCTCGTCGCAGGCGGGCGTGATCTACACCCGCGGCGATACGAATGTCTATCTCACCGAACGGCTGGCCGCGGACCAAGCCGGCGACCGCACGAGCACGGTCCTCGGCGCTCGCTCACCGATCGGAAAGGCCAGCCGCGTCTACAGCGAATATCAGTGGGAAGACAGCCCGGCCGGTGGCCGGACGCTTTCGCTCGTCGGCCTGCAACGCCAGTGGGACCCGACGCCCGGTCTGCGCGTCACGGTCAGCGGTGAGACCGCAGCGATCAGCGCGGCCGCTGGCGCAGGAGACCGCTCGGCCATCGCGGCGCAGGTTTCGTGGTCGGAGACCGAGCGCGTGACGCTTCAGTCGCGCAACGAGATCCGCTTCGAGGACGCGACGACGAGCCGGCGGCAGATCCTGAGCATGGCCCAGGTCGATTACCGCTTAGGGCAGGATCTGTCGCTCATCGCTCGCTACCGCTACAGCCAGACCGAAGATCGCGACACGGGATCGGACGAGGCGCGACTGGACGAGCGCAGCATCGGCGTGGCCTGGCGCCCCGTCGCCTCGAATCGCCTCAATGCGTTCGCGCGCTACACCCATCTTGCGGATCTGCGACCGATCGGCGCCGGACTCGACGCGCGCTCGGAACGCGAGATGGACGTCTTGTCCGCGGAGAGTTTGTACCGGATCAACTCTCGACTGGAATGGACGGCCAAACTCGCTGCGCGTTTCCAGGACGAGCAGGTCGAAGAGTTCCCGGTCGCGGAGAGCGACACGTGGCTCGCGATTCAGCGGATGAACGTCAGCGTTTGGCAGCCATTCGATTTCGGCATCGAGTATCGAACGCTGAGCGAGCGCCTGAGCGGCGACCAGCGCCAGGGCTGGCTCGGCGAACTCTTGTGGAAGCCGATGCCGCGCTTACGGTTGGGCCTTGGCTACAACTTCACCGATTTTTCCGACGACGAGTTCTCCGCCAACGACTACTCGGTCAACGGTTGGTTCTTCCGTATCCAGGGGAGGTACTGAGATGGAACGTGGCCCGGAGCGTCGGGACGTTCGGTCGTCGTGGCTGCGGCGCTTGCTGCGGGCGACGGTCGTCGGTGCGTCGGAGATCACGCTTGCGGTGACCTTGGTCGCGGTGTTGACCGGGATCTTCGGCCTGAGCCTGCTCGTGCTGTTCCCGGAGGGCAGTGGGCTCTCCGATCTCTACAGCAAGATCGTCCGCGGCGCGCGCGACCCGCAGGGCCGGGCGACCACGATCGCCGAGCCGGAGCGCGAGGGGCCGGCCGCGGTGCTCAAGCAAATCTCTCGGAGCGTCAAGGACCGACCTGCCGATTCGGTGGCCTGGCAGGCTTCGCGGGTCGGGATGCAACTGGACGACCGGCACGCGATCCAGACTCTCGCGCGCTCCGGGGCCGTGGTCGCGATCGGCGAGCGCGACGAGGTGCGCCTGCGCGAGAACTCGCTCGTCGTCTTCCAGTACGCCGAGCGAGAGGCCAAGGCCGGTCGGTCACGAACCTCGATCGTGCTCCTCGGCGGCGGCGTCGAGGGCCGCCTCGGCGCGGGTGGTGCGACGGCGCTGGGCATTGTCGCCGGCGGCGCCGAGACTGAGCTGCGCGCAATCGGCCGTACGCCCGCCGACTTCCGTGTCACCGCGAATACCGACCAGTCCTCGACGCTCACGGTGCTTTCCGGCAAGGCCGAGGTCGAAGTCGGGGGCCAGAGCGTCAAGCTTGCGCCAGACGAGTCGGTGACCGTATCCGGCGCGCACCTGGTCGGGGAACCGGTCCGCATTCCCGACGCACCGCAACTGCTCGAGCCGGCCGATCGCGAGGTCGTC
Organism: Acidobacteriota bacterium; assembly: GCA_031401755.1. Lineage (GTDB taxonomy): Bacteria > Acidobacteriota > Polarisedimenticolia > Polarisedimenticolales > Polarisedimenticolaceae > JANNRU01. The sequence continues at coordinate 2,086 of JANNRU010000486.1, forward strand.
TACTTTTCCACGGCGATCCCGCGCGTCGCGCTGACCTGGGCCGCCTCCCCGGGTGCCGAATCCTACCAGCTGACGGTCGCGCGCGATGCCGCGTTCGGCGACCTGGTGTTCGAACAGAAGCTTGCGACGACGAGCTTCGTGCATGGGAATCTGACGCCCGGTCAATATCACTGGAAGGTCCAGGCCTTTGCCGGCCACCGCGAGAGCCGGACCGGCAACGTCCGGACGCTCGAGATCGTGCGCGATGCCGACGCGCCGAGCCTCGAGGTGCAAATTCCCGAGTCGATCGACGCCGAGCAGCTGACCGTGCGTGGCGTGACCGAACCGGGTGCCGAGGTTCTGGTCGGCCAGGAGTCGGTTCGCACGTCGCCGCAAGGCGGATTTGAGGTCGTGATCATGCTCAAGCGCGGCGTCAACCTCGTTGTCGTCGAGGCGATCGACGGCGCGGGAAACAGCAGCTATCGCTCGCAGTACGTCGAAGCGCGGTTCTAGATCGAGATCGAGAGGGCAAAGATGAAACAGGTCCGCTTCCCCATCCGGCTGAAAATCATGGCCAGCTTGGTCGTCGCCCTGACGCTTGTCGTCATCGTGATCAGCTTCACCATGGCCAACTTCTTTCACGAGGACAAGCAGTCCTACATGAGCGACTGGACCTCGATCGCCGTACTCAGTACGGCGCAGGAGGCGCGCTCCCTGCTCGAGGGCTACACGAGACAGGCAAAGATGGGCTCGCGGATTCTGCTCGACCGCCGGATCGCTCGGACCGATCGCGAACGGCTGGTCGGTAGCTTGTTCGACAGTTTCCCCGAGATGTTGCAAATCGCGGTCTATCGCGACGGCAAGGAGATCGACGCCGCGCGTGATGAGGCGAGTTTCGCCGATGCCGGCTTCACCTCCGCGGCTCTGGAAGAGCATCGCGCCACGCATCCGCGATCGAGCGCGCCCGTCGCCGCGGGCGAAACCTGGGTCGAGAACGCAACCCTCGATGCGTCCTCCCCGGCGTTCATTTTGTCCTTCGCCGAGGCGCAGGACGCGGCGTCCGGGCCGGTCATCGTCTCGGCACTCCTGCGCCTGGATCCGCTCCTGTCGCTGGGCGGTAAGTTCCGTGTCTTCGAGATCAGCCTTGCCGCGTCGGATGGCACACTGCTGGCCCATCCTGAAGTTGCCCGCGTCGCGCGTCACGAGCAGTCTTTCCGCCCGCAAGGCATCGACGACAGCGGGCCCAGCTTTCGCGCCGGGTCCACGATCCAGTACCTGCGCGACGGCACGCCGATGATCGGTGGGTTCGCCCCGGTCCAGTTCGCTGGAATCACCGCGATGGCCGAGATTCCGCAGTCCGCGGCCTACCTGGCCTCGCGCGACCTCCTCGGGCAGCTTCTCGCCGTCGCCGCGATCTTGCTCGCCCTGGTTGCCGTCGGCGGCCGACTCTGGTCGCGCCGCATCACGCGTCCGATCGAGCGATTGTCGGAGGCGACGCGAGTCATCGCCGGCGGGCGCTTCGACGTGCGCGTCGATGTGGGCGCGCACGATGAGATCGGCGCCCTGGCCGGCTCGTTCAACCAGATGGCGTCCGAGCTCAATCAGCGCGAGGCGGCGCTCATCGCCGCGCAGGCCCAGCTCGTCCAATCCGAGAAGCTCGCCGCCTTCGGCCAGCTCGGAGCGGGCATCGCCCACGAGGTCAAGAACCCGTTGACCGGCATCCTGGGCTGCTCGCAGCTTGCGCTGATGGAGGTCGAAGAGGGCTCGTTCGTCTACACGAACCTGGCGTTGATCGAGAAGGAGACCAAGCGCTGCAAGGCGATCATCGACAACTTGCTCAAGTTCGCCCGGCAAGAGAAAGCCGAGATGGCGCCGATCGAGGTGACGCCGGTCGTCGAGGACACCTGCGCCATCGTTCACCACCAGATGGAACTGAATCGAGTCAAGCTCGAGTGCGACCTGGCGCCGGGCCTTCCCTGCATCCGAGGGAACGCGAATCAGCTGCAGCAGGTGTTGATGAACCTCGTGGTCAACGCACAGCAGGCGCTGGCCGGGAACGAGGGCCGGATCCGCATCGTCACGCGTTCGGTCGAAGGTGGCCGCCTGGAGATCTTGATCGAGGACAACGGGCCCGGGATTCCGGAGGAGATTCAATCCAAGCTCTTTGAACCGTTCTTCACGACCAAACCTCCGGGGCAAGGCACCGGTCTCGGACTGTCGGTCAGTTTCGGGATCATCCAGGAGCACGGCGGCGGCATCACGCTGGAGTCCCAACCCGGACACGGCACGAAATTTCGGATCACGCTGCCGGCGCTTGCGCCGGCGGACGTGACGCGCGATCCGCGAGAGAAGCGAGCATGAGCCCGCCGAGTACGCGTCAGCCTCGGGTGCTGGTGGTCGACGATGAGCAGACGATCCTGCACGTGCTCTCGAGCGTGCTCGAGCGCAATGGGGCGGAGGTGCGCCTCGCCGCATCGGCCGAGGAGGCCGAGACGATCGTCGAGACTTGGGAGCCCGACTTGGCCCTCGTCGACGTGATCCTTCCGGGACGCAACGGGATCGACTTTGTCGGCCGGCTGCGCGCGAAATTTCCCGATGTCGAAGCGCTGGTGATGACCAGCAACTCCTCGGCCGACACGGCGATCGCAGCGATCCGTCAGGGGGCTGCGGACTACATCGAAAAGCCATTCGATCTGGGCGAGGTCTGGATCACGGTGCAGCGCAACCTGCAGAAACGGAAGCTCGACGTCAAGAACCGCGAGCTGGTCGAGCGCGAGGCCCAACGCACGGAGGACCTGTCAGCGGCGGTCGCCCATGACGGCGGGGCCAACGTCGAGAGCGAAGCGCATGCGCTCGTCGAGATCCTCGACTATTTCCTGGCACTGGTGACCAGAGAGCTGGGCGTCGAACGCGCGAGCGTGATGCTGATCGATCACGCCGCGGGCGAGATGCATATCGCCGCCGCGCGCGGCTTGCCTGAGGGTCTCGCTGGGCTGCGCGTGCCGTTGAG
>JANNRU010000487.1:0-11176 GCA_031401755.1 Acidobacteriota bacterium
CCTCTACGATCGCCAGATCGAGCTGGGTTCGGTCTTCGGTCGCGTCGAGCGCGAGGTCGCATCGACCGATCTCGCATCACTTCCGGGAAATCTCTTCGTGGACCTCGATGTCGTCTCCGAAGCCTCGGTGCGAGTTCGGAACGATCTGGCGCGCCTCGAAGGAGGCTTCGACCTGCATGTCGGCGGTACGTTTCAACGTCCAGAGGTGACGGGGCGATTGCAGGCGCTTCCGGGCGGACGACTGACCTTCCTGGACAACACTTACAATGTCATCGATGGCACCCTCGATTACACCGATCTCGCGCCGCTCGATTCCTACTTGACGCTCGACGCCGAAACGCGGGTCCGGGAGTGGAACGTCTTCCTACACCTTGAGGGTCGACTCGATCGGTTCGAGCACGAGTTGCGCAGCGATCCGCCCCTGTCCACAGCCGACATCCTGTCGTTGCTCGCGACCGGGAACACACGCGACGAACTGGATAGCTCAGGCCGCAGCCCCGAACTGCTGACGAACGAATGGGCGGCAGGCTATTTCGCCATCGCCATCACCGGAAGGCTCACGCGCCCCGTCGAGCGACGCCTTGGTCTCGAGCGGATCCGGATCAACCCGCTGCTGGTTGAAGGTGAAGCCGATCCAACCACCCGGGTTACGATTGGAAAGCGGGTTACCGACGACGTGCTCGTCGTCTTCTCGTCGGACTTCGGTCAGACACAGCGGCAACTCTACCGGATCGAGTGGGCGACGACACGAAAGCTACTGCTCTCCGGAGAGCGAGACACGTTGGGTGGTGTTGGCGGCGACATCCATTTCCGAGATCGGTTCTGGCTGCGCGAGCGCGAGCGACCACCTTCCGTCGGGCCGAAAGCCGAGGAAACCGCGAGTGTTTCGCCCGAGCCGAGGATCGCAACCGTGCGAGTGCTACCGCAGGGGGATGCCGCGACGGGCCGCTTGATCGAGCGAGCAGGAGTCCAACCGGGCGCCATCTTCTCGCGAGCCTCGATGTTCGCAGGTGTTGAACTGTTACGCAAGCACTACGTGGATCAGGGCCGACTGGAGGCGACGATCGACGCGACGACCCAGTCGACCGATGACGGAGTGGAGGTGACCTACACGGTCACTCCCGGCCCCCGGGTCCGAGTAGAGTTCGACGGCGTCGGTCGGCGGGAACGTCGCGAGCTGCTGGACCGGCTGGGCCTGGTCTGGGTCGAAGCGGTGTTCAGCGATGGCCTCTATCAGGATGTCGCCGACGACGTCCGGCGGTTCTATCGGGACCGCGGGTACTATGCGGTCGACGTCGTCGTCGTTCCCGGTGAACCGCAGGGTGAAGAGCGTGGCGTGCGATTCATCGTAGATCGCGGTCCGCTCGTCCGGGTGCGGTCGATCGAGTTCGATGGAATCCACGCTGTACCGCAGGAGAGGATCCGACGTCAAATGCTGACCCGTTCATCGACGCCGTTGGCCCAACGCGCGCTGATACCCGCTCAACTCGACGAGGACCTCTCTGCCGTGCGCAACCTCTATCGCGACTTGGGATATCTGCGAGTGGTGGTCGAGGAACCGCGGATTCGACTCACCGCGGCGGGGGATGCAGCGACGGTGACGGTTCGCGTCGAAGAGGGAGCGAAGTTCGTCGTCGCAGATCTGCAATGGAAAGGCGAGTTGCCGTTCGGAGCTTCGGAACTCGCGACGTGGTCGGGATTCGAACGGGGGATAGCCTACTCGCCCTCTGGCCGCTGGGCCATGGAGGAACGATTGCGGACCGCGCTGGATTCTCGCGGTTACCCCGATGCGCAGGTCAAGAGTGAAGTGACATTTGACAGCACGAACGTCGCAGTCATCGTGACGATCTCTCCGGGAGCGCTTGCGATGCTCGGCGAGGTCGTGATTCGTGGAAATTATCTTACCCGAGAGAAGATCATCCGGCGTGAGTTGGCTCTGATCCCCGGCGAACCGCTCTCCCGCGAGGGAATCCAACAGGCCCAGCGTCGCTTGTATCGGCTCGGGCTATTTCGACGTGTCGCCCTTCGCCGTGAAGCGATCGACGATTCCGGGGGAGCGCAGCGCCTCGTCGTCGAAGTCGAGGACAATCCTCCCCTCGTCACGGCGATCGGGCTGGGCTACGACACGGAGTCGGGTCCACGTACCAATTTCTCTCTGTTCCACGACAACGTCGGCGGCTACGATCGGACGCTGGGTGTGCAGGGTCGACTTAGCGGCATCGAGCGACGTTTCGAGATGCTGGCCACCGAGCCGCGGCTGTTCTCGCGCCGACTCCCGGCCTTGCTGAGCCTGGCCTGGGAGGAGCGCGAGGAGGACGACTTTAGCTTCACCAGGCGTTCCACCGCGTTCCGACTGGATCATGTTTTCGCACCGAACTGGTCGGGATTCTCGCGCTACGGCTTCCAGCGCGTCTCACCCTTCGACGTCGAGCCTGACGCGGACTTGCAGGCGGAAAAGATCGAGGCCGTGGCCTTGGGCGACATCGGCCTGACTCTGGCGCGGGATACGCGAGACGATCTGTTCCGGCCCACTCGGGGCAGTTTCTTCTCGCTGAGCGGGCGACTCTTCGCGGAGCCGCTTCTGTCCGAGCGATCGTTCGCCAAGCTAAACGTGGCCGTGAGCGCGACCAAGAGCTTCCCGAAAGGAACTTCCTTTTGGTCGGGCGCCCGAGCCGGATCGATCTGGCGTTTTGCCGGGACGAATTCGGTCCCGATCTCGGAAGGATTTTTCGCCGGTGGGGATTCGACGCTGCGCGGCTACTCGCGCGATTCCGTCGGCCCCGCCGACGGCGGTGAGGCGCTCGTCCTGTTAAACGAGGAATTCCGCTTCCCGATCTGGCGTGGGTTGCGCGGGGTCGTCTTTTACGATGCCGGCAACGTGTGGGAATCGGTGAATGATTTCGACCCGACCGACCTGCGCCACGTGCTGGGAGCGGGACTCCGGATCGAGACTCCCTTCGGGCCGCTACGCATGGAATACGGCCGAAAACTGGATCGAGAACCGGGTGAGTCGGAAGGGGAACTGTTCTTGTCGATCGGCGGGATGTTCTAGGTCAGAGGCTTTCGCAATCTCGGGGCCCGTCGTCGCGGCCGGGGGTTGGCCGCGGCGACGGGGTGCGTGATCCGTTCACGCCGACGTTCGACGAAGCCTTGGGGGTGCTTTCGACGGGAGTGTGGAATAGCAATCGTCGTGCCCGAAGGAATCAAAGGGTTTCCCGATGCTTCCCGGACGGAACCGCCAAGTTGGCAGCTGCGGGCTGCTGAAATGGCACTACGGAGTGCCACCAGGGGGAAGTAGAATACGGCGCCGGCGCTCTCGGGTCGGCGAGGCTGGGGGAACTCCGTGGGACGGATTCGGGTCCTGTCCGATTCTCTGATCAACCGGATCGCCGCCGGCGAAGTCGTCGATCGCCCGGCTTCGGTGGTCAAGGAATTGGTAGAGAACAGTCTGGACGCGGGAGCCAAGACGATCGAGATCCGCTTGAACGGTGGCGGTCGACAGTTGATCGAGATCCGGGATGACGGCTGCGGAATGGATCGGGACGACGCGCTTCTCGCGGTCGAACGCCACGCCACCAGCAAAGTCTGCTCGCCTGGCGACCTTGATGTTATCCGCAGCTTCGGTTTCCGCGGGGAGGCGTTGGCCAGTATCGCAGCGGTCTCCAACTTCCGATTGGAGACCGCGATCGAGGATGGCGAGGGAACGCGAGTCGTGGTCCGCGGTGGCAGGATCAGCGAGGTTGCCACGGTCGGACTTCCTCGTGGGACGGCGATCCGGGTCGAGCGCCTGTTCGTCAACGTGCCTGCGCGTCGGAAATTCTTGCGCAGCGAGGCGACCGAGCTGGCGCAGGGCATGCGCTGGATCTCGAGGTACGCGCTGGCGCGTCCGGATGTTCGTTGGATCACCGAGCATGGTGGCAGGCGGTTGATCGAAGCTCCTCCGGCGTCGGACCTGCGCGAGCGCGCGGCACAACTGTTGGGCCCCGAGACCGCTCGGCACATGTTGACGATCGATCTGTCACGCGACGGAGCCAGAGTCCACGGCCTGGCCGGTCGTCCCGTCGATGCCCATGTCGGTCGAGACCACCAGCACTTGTTCGTCAACGGTCGGGCCGTGCAAGATCGCGTGTTGACCCACGGGCTGGCCGAGGCCTACCGCAACAACTTGGCTCACGGTCGGCATCCGGCCGCGATCCTGTTCGTTGAGATCGGGCCGGAGGCGTTTGACGTCAACGTCCACCCGCAGAAGACCGAGGTCCGCTTCCATCGACCGGGATCGGTCCACGATCTCGTCCGCGACGCGGTGGCGGAGGCCCTTGGGCAGGATCGCGCGGTCCCCCGATTCGGTGAGCTACGCCCCGGACCGATGGATGATCACGAGCGGAATCCTCGATCCCGCGAGGGATTCGAGTCGGGGAAGACCTACCCAATGGCCGGTGAGCCGTCTCCGTTTCCAGTTCGACCGCCGACCTCGCAGCGACCCACCGAAGTCCGTGAAGCGAGCGTGGGATCTCAACCGGGCCTGCAACTCGCTGAACCTGGGGCCGCCCCGCGAGTGCTCGGTCAACTGCACAGTTCGTATATCCTGGCGCAGGATCGCGAGGGTCTGGTTGTCGTCGATCAACACGCGGCCCACGAGCGCGTTCTGTTCGAGCGCTTGCTCGGGGCGACCGAGTCTTCCGCCGTCGAATCCCAGGCGCTGCTGTTTCCGAAAACGATCGAGTTCGCCCCGCACCAATGGCCGACAATCAGCGAGCAGATCGGAGAGTTTCGCCGATTGGGTTTCGGCATCGAGCCGTTCGGAGGCGCGAGCGTGCGGGTCGACTCCGTCCCCACCATGACCGTCGGACTCGACGTGGAAAGACTGATCTTGGATCTCCTCGGTGCCGTGCAGGAGGCGAAGTCGGTGACGGCAACGATACCGGAATTGCGGCGCCGCCTGATCACGACCGCCGCTTGCCATTCGGCAATTACGATTCGGGTTGCCTTGGAACTGGAGGAAATGCGCCGCCTGCTCCGAGATCTCTACGCCACCGACAACCCGACGACTTGCCCTCATGGTCGACCGATCCTGTTTCGAATGGGGCTCGATGAGATCGAACGGGCCTTCCGACGCCGTTAGCTCCAAAGATTGACGGACCCCTCGACGGAGCGTAGTAATTAAGCCATGTCCAGGGCCGTGTTCCTCGTCACCCTCACCACTTGGATCGCCGTCGCACCGGCAACGGCGTCGCAGTTTGCGGAGTTCGAGAATGGTAAGGTTCTCGAGGTCGCTGGTGCCGAACGGAGGGGGGACCGCGTTCATCTGACGCTCCCGGGGGGCGGGGCGATCGCTTTCCCCGCGGCTTCGGTGGTCAATCTGGAGAGCCTGGGGCCGGCGATCAAGACAGCCGAGCCCGCCGAACAACTGCTGATCGAGGAGCGTGTTGAGACGAATCTCGTTCCCGCCGATCAGATCGACTGGCGACTTGCCGCCGGTCGCTGGGCCGACTTGCTGGCGGAAGCGGCGGAGCTTCACGGCCTGGACCCGGCATTTTTGACCGCGGTTGCACGGGCCGAATCGAACCTGGATCCTGGTGCGGTTTCGCCCAAGGGCGCTTGCGGACTCCTTCAGTTGATGCCGAAGACTGCCCGCCGATTCGGGGTGCGGTCGGTCTTCGATCCACGTCAAAACGTCGACGGCGGCGCTCGCTATCTTCGATGGTTACTGGAGCGCTACGGTCATGATTACGACCTCGCTCTGGCCGGCTACAACGCCGGAGAGGGCGCCGTAGATCGTCACCGCGGCATCCCACCGTACCCAGAGACTCGAGGCTACGTCCGCCGGGTCATCGATTCCTGGAGGAGTTTCGGCGGCTCCCAGCCCTGAGCGGAATCTCGGCCGGTCCGGGAGATATCCCGGGGTCATTTCTTTTTGGCGATTCGTTCCCTATATTCTCCGCGTGGGGAGGAGTCGCGGTCCGGAAGCCGGGTCCGTGACTCACCGGACAGTGAGCGCTTATGGAATCGACGTTTACCAGTCACGATCAAGCCGAACGACTCCGTGACTTGTTTGTCGGGGAGTGGTCGGGCCGCGCGGTCTTCCGCCGTGGCTCGGAGGAGCGCGCGCTCTGTTTCCATCGAGGCATGATCGTCTTCGGAAGCGTCGGCGGCGGAGGTGACGCGATCGGCGCCCGGCTTGTCGAACAAGGGGCGATCTCTGCGGGAGCGCTCGATGAAGCAAAGCGCAGCGCCGAAGAGTCACAAGATCCGCGGCAAATCTATGCGGCCCTCGTCCACCGCGACTTGGTCACCAAGGACACCCTCCAGTCTGCCGTCCGTGAGGCGACTATCGGAATCGTGCGGGAGTTGTTCGCCTGGGAGCGGGGTGAGGTTCGCCTCGAAGCGGGGAATGAAGATCCCGGTGTGCTCGACGCCGACGTGCGTGCGACGCTCGAATTGATTCTCGGTGGCGTCGCGGTCATGAGCGGATTCGATCGTGTCCTGGTCGCGATGACCGGCCTCGATCATCGCTTGCGGCCGAAGCGGCGTTCGCCGATTCCCCTCGAGAGGCTCGCGTTGTCGCCGACAGAGGGGTTCGTCCTTTCTCGCGTCGACGGCAACTCCAGCGCTCGCGACCTCTTCGCGATGCTCCCACCGGATGAGGAGGAGCCCGCAGCTCGATTTCTGTTCGGCCTGTTGGTATTGGGCGTCCTAGAATACGACCCTCCGATCGGCGGCGGGTCGTTCCGGGTCGGCGATCTGTTGCGAGACCACGCGGACCGTCAGGCCGTAGAGACGGTTCAGGAAAAGCTGGTTCGGCGCGTCTACGAACAGGTTCGGCATCAGAACGCCTACGAATTGCTATCCGTTGCGCCCGGTGCTTCGGCGACCGCGATCGAGCGAGCCTACGAGGCGATGAAGGAACCGTTGGGGAAGGATCGGCTGCTTCCCGAAGTTCGCGAGCGGTTTCGCAATGAGATCGCGCTGATCGAAAGCCGGCTGATCGAGGCCTACCTGACGCTGACTCAACCCGAGACGCACCGACCGCAGGTGGTGACAACCAAGGAACCGGACATCGAGGTCGACGACCTGCTCGTTCGCGTCGAGATGGACAAGGCCAAGTCCAAGCTGGCGCAAGAGCAGGCGAGCAAGGTGGCCGATGCCTATTACTCCAAGGCCCGGCGAGCGATGCGTGACGGGGATTTCCATAACGCAGTCCAGTACGGGAAGCTGGCGATCTCCTACAATCAAACGGATGCGCGCTACTACTCCATGCTTGCCGACTGCCTCGCGCGAAACCCGGACGCGCGCTGGCAACGGCTGGCCGAGGACAATTACACCCGGGCGACCCAATTGGATCCCTGGAACGCGGAATACTGGATGGGACTAGGGCGTTTTTACAAGAAACGCGGGTTGTTCATTCGCGCGCGGAAGCAGTTCGAAGAAGCGCTGAAGTTGGTGCCTCAGAGCGACGAAGTCGTGCGTGAGTTGGACAGCCTCGTCTGATCGGTCGCCGCCGCCGTGATAGAATCGCCGTATGCGATTGGATCTCCAAGAACTCGGGACCGAGCCACTGACGGTCGAGCTCCCGCTCACACTCACCGCTTTGACCGACAACTACGGCGAACCGATCGAGGTTCGAAAGGCTCAATTGACCACCGAAGCCCGACGAATCCGCGGGGGGGTCGAGTTGACGGGTCGCCTTGTTGCGCAAGTGGCGCTGAGTTGTTCCCGTTGCGCAGAGACTTTCGATTTGGGTGTGGACCGGGGCTTCCGGCTCCTAGCGGTCGAGTCGCCGGCGAGTGTTGCGTTCGGCTCGGCCGAAAAGCCCGATTTCGATGAGGACGGTCTGGTAGCCACGGAGCAGGGCCACGTTGACCTGGCAGCCGTGGCCACGGAGCAAATCTATCTCGATCTGCCGCTGAAGCCGGTTTGCCGTCCGGATTGCCGGAGCCTGTGCCCGGCTTGCGGCGCCAACCGAAACCGAATAGAGTGCGGCTGCCAAAACCAGGATGTCGACCCGCGGTTTGGCGCCTTGGTCGAGTTCCGAAAGCGCATGGGCCAGTCCTAAACGGGTCGAAGAGTCGCTCGACGATGCGCCGGCCGTGGTCGGCGGCAGAAGGGTCAGATGCCGAATCCGAAACACAAGCACTCGCGTGCACGACGGGACAAGCGCCGCGCCCACGACGCTCTGAAGGATGTTGGTTTGTCCACGTGCCCAACCTGCCACGAGCGCAAGCTGCCTCACCGGGTTTGTCCGAGTTGTGGGCAGTACAAGGGCCGTGAAGTCGTGCGACCCGCCGAGGTCTGATCGATCCACCGGTCGAGAAGCCCCCATCCCCAAATTGGCTCAGCCCCACCCGCTCCACACCGCGACGGCCGTGCTCATTTGTGGGCTATGATCCGGGGCGGAGTCCGCCGTTGACCGCTCAGAATGCAGTCATTTCGGGAACCGGCATGAGCGTCCCGGATCGTGTACTGACGAATACCGACCTGGAGCGCATGGTCGACACGTCGGACGACTGGATCCGCTCGCGAACCGGCATCCGAGAAAGACGGATCGCCGTGCCTGGCGAGCGGTTGTCGAGGTTCGCGACGAACGCCTCGCGCAATGCGCTAGAAGCGGCTGGCGTCGATCCGATCGACGTCGATCTGATCGTTCTCGCGACGGTCACGCCGGACATGCCGATACCGGCCACCGCCTGCCAAATTCAGCACGAGTTGGGATGCAAACGCGCGGCGGCGTTCGATCTGTCGGCGGGCTGCTCCGGTTTCGTCTACGCCCAATCCGTCGCCAAACAGTTCCTCGTCAATGGTCGATTCCGTCACGCGCTCGTAATCGGCGGAGAACTGCTCAGCCGTTTCGTCGACTGGGAAGATCGTGCCACGTGTGTGATTTTCGCCGACGGCGCGGGAGCGACGCTAATGAGCGTGGCGGACGCGCCGAGAGGCGTGCTCGCCTCGGCGATGCACAGCGATGGCAGCATGGCCGATCTTATTTGCATGCCCGGAGGGGGAACCCTCCACCCACCGAGCCTAGAGTCGATCGAGGGTCGACTGCATTTCATCCGCATGCGGGGTAACGAGACGTTCAAGATGGCGGTGCGTTGCCTCGAAGAAGTTTGCCTCGAAGTGCTGAAGTCCGCTGGACTAACCGCCGCCGATGTCGATTGGTTCGTTCCGCACCAGGCCAATCAGCGGATCCTGGACGCGGTCTCGTTCCGGTTGGGGATCCCGTCGGAGCGTTGCTTCGTGAATATCGACCGTTACGGCAATACCTCTGCCGCGTCGATTCCGATCGCACTCGACGAGGCGGTACGCGGCGGTCTGATTCAGCGCGAGCAAATCGTATTGATGGCCGCCTTCGGAGCCGGCCTGACCTGGGCCGCCTCGGTGATACGCTGGTGAGTCGGCTCGCCCTCGTCTTTCCCGGTCAGGGGGCTCAGCACTCGGGCATGGGGCGTGCTCTGGCCGAGGCTTGGCCGACGAGTCGGACGGTATTCGAAGAAGTGGACGAGGCCCTCGGGCAGCGGCTGTCTCGCCTGTGCTTCGACGGACCTGACGAGGCGCTTGCATTGACTGAAAACACCCAGCCGGCGATCTTGGCCACGAGCATTGCCGCATGGCGTGTCTTGCGCGAACGCGGGATCCTGCCGTTCGCGACCGCGGGTCACAGCCTTGGCGAGTGGAGCGCGCACGTCGCTGCCGGAACCTTGAGCCTTACCGACGCAGCCCGCACCGTTCACGCGCGTGGCAAGTTCATGCAAGAGGCAGTCGCGGTAGGCCAGGGCGCGATGGCCGCCGTGCTCGGACTGGACAGCGCGCAGGTCGAGGCATTGTGTCGCGACGCCGCGGGCGCCGAGGTTGTCGAGCCCGCCAATTACAATGCTCCGGGACAACTCGTCGTCGCTGGGCACCGGGCGGCGGTCGACCGCCTGGTCACCTTGGCCAAGGCGGCGGGTGCGTCGAGGTCGATCCTGCTCCCGGTCAGCGCGCCCTTCCATTGTCGGCTGATGCAGCCGGCAGCCGATCGTCTCGAACCGCTGCTGCGGGCAATCCGGTTCGCCGGACCCACCTGGCCGGTTTACGTCAACGTGAATGCGCAGCCGGTGCGGGACGGCGCGGCGGCGAAGGTCGCTCTGTTGCAACAGATCGCCGCCCCAGTGCGCTGGCAAGCCGTCATCGAGCGGTTGGTCGCGGAGGGCTGCGACCATTTCCTCGAAGTCGGACCGGGTAGGATTCTGGCGGGTCTGATCCGGCGCATCAGTCGGGAAGCCCGGGTCTTTTCGGCCGGGGATCCGGAGAGCGTCGAGTCGGCGGTTCGCGAATTGCAGGGGATCGCGGCTTGAATCTCGACCTCAGCGAAGAGCTCGCTCTAGTGACGGGCGGAACGCGCGGTATCGGGTATGCAATCGCCCGAGCCCTGGTTGACACCGGCGCGCGGGTCGTCTTGACCGGACGGGACCCGCAAGCGGCCACCGAAGCCGCTCGAACTCTGGCGTCTGCTGGCGGAGAGGTCCATGGTGAGGCGGTCGAGCTCGCCGACCCAGAGTCGATCGAAACTCTGGCTCGACGCGTGGACGAGCGGTGTGGCAAGGTCTCGATCCTGATCAATAACGCTGGAATCGTGCGCGACAACCTACTGCGGCGCATGAAGCCCGAGGAATGGGATCTGGTCATTCAATCCAATCTCGGTGGTGTTTTTAGGCTCTGCCGTGCATTGTTGCCGGGGATGATTCGCGCTCGTCGGGGGCGCATCGTTAATATTTCATCGGTGATCGCGAGTATGGGTAACGCCGGGCAAGTCAACTATGCTGCGGCGAAGGCCGGGCTGGAGGGGTTCACGCGCAGCCTGGCCCGGGAGGTCGGTTCGCGAAACGTCACCGTTAACTGTGTGGCGCCGGGATTCATCGAGACCGACATGACGCGGGGTCTCCCAGCGACTGCTCGAGAAAAATTGATCGAGCAAATTCCGTTGAGGCGTCTTGGCCGACCCGAGGATGTGGCGGGTGCGGTCTTATTCCTCGTGGGTCCCGGTGGTGCTTACGTCAGTGGGACGACGGTTCACGTTAACGGCGGCATGTACATGTAGCTAGGATTAGCGGGGCAGAGTCCCGCACGATTCCAAGGAGGGCTTGCAATGGCTTCGGTCGAAGATAAGGTAAAGCACATCATCGTCGAGCAACTCGGCGTG
>JANNRU010000488.1:0-17793 GCA_031401755.1 Acidobacteriota bacterium
GATCCAGACGCTCAACTACGTGGTCGTCTCCAGCGCCGCGGTTGATGCTGACGGCGACGGTGTGGCCAACGAACTGGACCGCTGCCCGCTCGTGCCTGATCCGGAACAGCCCGATACCGACGCGGATGGTCACGGCGACGCCTGTGATCTCTGTCCCGCGGATCCCGCGGACGACCAGGATGGCGATGGAGCCTGTGGGAATTCGGACAACTGTGCGGTACTGGCCAACCCCGGACAGGCCGACGCGGACGCTGACGGGTTGGGCGACGATTGTGATTCATGTCCGCAGGACGCGGCGAACGACACCGATGCCGATAGCGTCTGCGGCGAGATCGACAACTGTCCGGCGACCGCGAACTCCGACCAACTCGATACCGATCTCGATGATGTAGGTGATCTCTGTGACCCCTGTCGGCTAGACGAGGCGAACGATGCGGATGGTGACGACATTTGTGCCGGCGACGACAACTGTCCGCTGACGTCGAACGCCGATCAGCTCGACACCGACGCCGACGGTCTCGGAAACGGGTGCGATTCCTGCCCGCAGGATGTCGCGAACGATCTGGACGAGGACGGAGTCTGCGGAAACCTGGACAATTGCCCAGAGTTGGCCAACGCCGAGCAGTCGGACACCGACATCGACGGATTTGGGGATGCTTGCGACGCTTGCGCCGCCGACGCGGCCAACGACGCAGATGACGACGGTATTTGCGCCGATGTAGACAATTGCCAGGCTCTCGCCAATTCGAATCAGACCGACACCGATGCGGACAGGAGCGGAGACGCCTGCGACCCGTGTCGGTTCGATGCGGAAAACGACGTAGACGCAGACGGAGTCTGCTCGGATCAAGACAATTGCCCGAGTTTCGCTAACCTCGACCAACTCGATTCCGACGCGGACGGGGTCGGAAATGCGTGCGACACGTGTCGGTTTGATCCCGACGATGACCGGGACGCCGACGGCATTTGCGGGGACGTCGACAATTGTCCGACGGACGCGAACCACGACCAAGTCGACGGCGATAGTGACGGCTTCGGCGACCCCTGTGATCCTCTCAACGATCTGGACGGCGACGGCGTGTTCGACGGAGCAGACAACTGCCCGGCAATCGCCAACGCCGATCAACTCGACGCCGATGCCGACGGCGCGGGCAACAGTTGCGATGGCTGCCCACAAGATGCGGCCGACGACTCGGATAGCGACGGATTGTGTGCTGAAGGCGACAATTGCCCACTCGTTGCGAACACCTCTCAGGACGACGCAGACTCCGACGGTTTCGGAGACGCTTGCGATGCGTGCCCGACGGATCCGGCGAACGATCCGGATGGGGATGGCCGGTGTCAGAGTGTCGACAACTGCCCAACCGTCGCCAATCTCGGCCAACTCGACGCCGACGCGGACGGACGAGGCGACGAATGTGACTCTTGCCCGCAAGACTCCTTGAACGATCAGGACGGCGACCAGGTTTGCGGGAATCTGGACAACTGTCCGACCACCGGCAACTCGAGCCAGGCCGATGCTGATGCGGATGGGTTGGGGAATCCATGCGATCCTTGCCCGACCGATCCAACCGCGGACGGCGATGCCGACGGAGTCTGCCAGCCAGTCGACAACTGCCCGTCGGTGGCCAACCCCACGCAGACCAACGCCGACGCCGACTCGGCGGGTGACGCTTGCGACAGTTGTCCGAACGACCCTCAAAACGATGTCGACTCTGATGGCGATTGCGGCAACCTGGACAACTGCCCGGGCCTCTACAACCCGCTGCAATTCGACGCCGACGTGGACGGTCACGGAAATTCTTGTGACAACTGCCTGATCGGTCCCAACACCGATCAGGCGGACATGGATGGCGACGGAATCGGAGACGTGTGCGACAACTGCCCGACCGAACACAACACTAGCCAGAGCGACCAAGATGGCGATGGACGTGGGAACGCCTGTGACAACTGTGTTGTGACGAGTAATCCAGGCCAGGAAGATCTCGACGGCGACTGGATCGGTGATGCGTGCGACGCTGACCGCGATGGAGACGGCCAAGTCAACGCGAACGACAACTGCGTAGCTGTGGCCAATCCATCGCAATTAGACACAGATAGCGACGGTGTTGGCAACGCTTGTAACGATCTCCAAGACACGGACGGCGACGAATGGCGCGACTCGCTAGACAACTGTCCGGCGACGATCAACCCTGATCAATCGAACTCGGATAGTGACGGTCTTGGAAACGCGTGTGATGGTTGTGCAGAAGATGCCGCCAATGACAGCGATCAGGACGGTACCTGCGCGGAGACGGACAACTGCCCGATAGTGGCTAATCCGGATCAGAGCGATCTGGACTCCGACGGAATCGGCAATGCCTGTGACGCCTGTCCGCGGGACTTGGCAAACGACGTCGACGCGGACGGGATCTGCGGCGACGTGGATAACTGTGGGGTCGCCGCGAACGCCCAGCAGTCGGACGCAGACGGTGATGGACTCGGAGACGCGTGCGACGACTGTGCTGAGGATCCAGCAAATGACGTCGATGGTGACGGTGTGTGTGGCGACGCCGACAATTGCCCGACGTTCACGAACGCGGATCAGGTCAACGCCGATGGAGATTCGCTCGGAGACGGTTGCGACGAGTGCCCGTTAGACCCCGCAAACGACGTCGATCACGACAGCGTTTGCGGGAATCTGGATAACTGCTCGTCGGTCGCCAACGCGAACCAAGTTAATGTAGATAATGACGAGCTGGGCGACGCCTGCGACACGTGCCCACTTGACGTAGCCAATGACGGCGACGGTGACGGCATCTGTGGCGATGTCGACAATTGTTTAGACGTGCTAAACGCAAATCAAAGTGACATCGACGGCGATACCTTAGGAAACGCATGCGATCCATGCCCGCAAGACGCCGCAAACGACGCGGATGCTGATGGTGTGTGCGGCGACGTCGATAACTGTCCGTCGACATCAAACGACGGCCAAAACGACAGCGATGCAGATAATCGCGGGGATCTCTGCGATGAATGTCCCAGCGACGCAGCCGACGACATCGACAACGACGGTGTCTGTGGAGACGTCGACAACTGCGTGACTACGATGAACGTTGAGCAAAACGACGCGGACGCCGATGAGATCGGCGATGTCTGTGATGACTGCCCGCAGGATCCACTGAACGACGCAGACCGCGATGGCGTGTGCGGGGATTCGGACAATTGCTCGACGGTTGCCAACACGGCTCAAAGCGACCTGGACAACGACGGAAGAGGAGATGAGTGCGATCCGTGTTCACGGGATGCGGCGAACGACATTGACCAGGATGGTATTTGCGGAGACCAGGACAACTGTCCTGCCGTCGGCAACTCCAGTCAGCTCGATGCCGACGTGGATGGACTCGGCGACGCCTGCGACGCTTGCCCCGCAGATTTGGTAAACGATGCCGATCAGGATGGTATCTGCGGCGATATCGACAACTGTCCGACGGTCGCGAACGTGAGTCAAACGGACACGGACCAAGATTTGATTGGCGATGCCTGTGATAGCTGTCCGTCGGATAGTGGAAATGATACCGACCAGGACGGCGTCTGCGGCGAGGCGGACAATTGTCCGGCAGTCGCCAACACGGCTCAGACCGATAACGACCTCGACGGGCAGGGCAATGTCTGCGATTCCTGTCCGCAAGACGCGGCAAACGATCAAGATGCCGACGGCGTCTGCGGCGACGTCGACAATTGTGTGTCCCAGGTCAATGCGAACCAGTTCGATCTGGACGGGGACGGCTTGGGAGATGTGTGTGATTCGTGCGATCAGGATGCGAACAACGATGCCGATGTCGACGGCGTTTGCGGTAACAGCGATAATTGCCCGGCGGCACCGAATGCAGATCAGGCTGACGCGGATGGAGACGAGAGCGGAGACGTGTGCGATGCCTGCGCGTTCGATCCGGATGATGATCTCGAGTCGGATGGAGTCTGCGGCAACCTGGACAATTGTCCCACTGTGGCGAATTCCAGTCAGGCGAATGCGGATCTCGACGGACTCGGTGACGCCTGCGATGTGTGCCCGCAGGACCCGGCTAATGACAGCGATGCTGACGGCGTCTGCGGCGAGATCGACAACTGTCCTGACGAGCCCAACGTGGAGCAGCAAGACGCGGACGGCGATGCGCGTGGTGATATCTGCGACGTCTGTCCGACGGATGCGTCGAACGATCAGGACGCTGATGGCGTTTGCGGAGCGTCCGATAATTGTCCGAGCCAACCGAATTCAAGTCAATCCAACACGGATGGGGACAGCAACGGTGACGCGTGTGATCCTTGCCTCAACGACCCGGCTAATGATGTGGAACAGGACGGGGTCTGCGGGGATCTTGACAATTGTTCGCTCGTGGCGAATGCGACGCAACTTGACGGCGACTCCGACGGCCTCGGTAACGCTTGTGACAATTGTTCCTCGGCGGCTAATCCGACACAGCTCGACTCCGATGGCGACGGTCAGGGGGACGCCTGCGACAACTGTGACTTCGCTGCCAACCCCGCCCAATTGAATTCAGATTCCGACAGCCTGGGTGACTCCTGCGACAATTGCGACCTCCTGGCCAATGCAAGCCAGACCGACACCGATCGCGACGGGGTCGGGAACGCATGCGACAATTGCTTCACGGTCTCCAATTCGAACCAGGCCGACACGGACAGCGACGGCGCTGGGGATTCTTGCGATAATTGCCCCGCGGATTTCAATTCGGGGCAACAGGATGCGGACGCCGACAGCGTCGGAAACGCGTGCGATCTGTGTCCGGTGGATGCCTTGAACGATCAAGATGAAGACGAGGTTTGCGGTTCGACGGATAACTGTCCCGCGGTTCCGAATGCCGATCAAATTGACACGGACGATGACGGGCTGGGAGACCCCTGCGATCCTTGCCCGGAAAGCGTTATCAACGTATGCTAAAACTCGTCGTTTCGGCGACCAAGACGCCCTCAGCGGTGCCCGGCGTTTGTCGCCGGCTGACCGCAGGGGGCCGATCTTTTCCTGACAGAGGTGCGCGCTCATGAGTCACCGAACAGGTGTGGCCTTTCTCGATACGATCCTCGGCTTCGCCGCCGCGGTGGGCTTCGCCGGCTCACCGACAGATCAATTGGAGATCCTCCCCGGATCGCACATCAACTTGATCGGCTTTCAGGCCACGATCGCCGAGCAGTCCGTTGACTGCCGCCCAGCCTCGGAGAGTGGCTTCGATTTTCAATCATCCGGGGCGTTGGACCTTCCGGTCTTGAATTTGGGACTCAATGGTGCGGTCGAGCTTTTCCAGAATCAAGAGTTCGTCGGAACCCTCAACACGACCACCGGGCAGGCCAGCCTCGAGTGGACGCTCTGGCTTCGAAACGAAAGCGGGAGGCCGCTCGAGTTACCGGTGGTGCTGACGACCGGCGTTCCCCAGACCCACGATTGCACTAATTCGCTGATCTGTAGCGGCCCTGCGGCGACTTCGGACTTCTGTTTGGGCGAGCCGTGGGATGACGTGACAGGTGAGCTGCAGCTCGTCGGTCTAGTGCTGGTGCCAAGCGGGGAAGTCACGAGCTTTCCATGCGAAGTTATTGTGTTCATCGTCGAGGCTCGAATCGAACCGGGCGATGCGGACGGTGACCTCATCGAAGATGTCGTGGATTGCTGTCCGCTCGTCGTCAATCCGCTGCAGGCCGACGAGGATGGGGATGGTGTCGGGGACGCGTGTGATAACTGCTTCGACTACTTCAATCCCGGTCAGGGCGACGCAGACTTGGACGGCGCTGGCAATGCCTGCGATCCGCGGCTCGTCAATTTCCAGTTGCAGAGCAGCCCGATCCCGGCCGGCTTTCAAGCCGACTTCGGGACGTTGATGAGCCCTGCCCGTAGCTATGGCTGGCTATCGAACACGGGCCTGTCCTTTCGCGATCGAAACGTCCTGTCCGATCAGCTCCTGGATACCCTGGTATTTACGAGCGCTACAAGAACGTGGGAGGCGACCCTTCCCGGTGGTCAATTCGACGTCGACCTCTTCGTCGGCGACCCTTCGTTCGCTCAGGGTCCTCAGCGCGTCGCGGTTGAAGGAAAAGTGTTGATCGACAATATCACGACGCCGGCCAACAACTTTGTGCCCGGCAGCGCGCAGCGCCTTCCTGTCAACGACGGACGTCTATCGATCTCGATCGGCGGCGGCGGCGGCAACACGGCGTGGAATTACGTGACCGTGGTCGAGTCCGCGCTCCAGCCGAGTTTCTACCGCCACATCAATTTTCAGCCCGACGCATCTGCAGCGCCGGTTGGGTTCTCAAAAGATGCTGGACTGCCGTTCAGCTCGGCTCGTGGATGGGGCTGGGATGCGCCCATGGGCACCCGCGACCGCGCGCTGCTAGGCGACCGAGTCCTCGACACCCTGGCACATGTCGACTCCGGTCAACCGCGTACGTGGGAGATCGAAGTGCCTCCGGATTTCTACGAAGTGCAACTGAGCGTCGGGGATGCGCAGTACCCGCAGGGACCGCACTTCGTCAGCGTGGAGGGCCAGCCTTGGTTGGGCGACGCGAGCACGACGGCGGGGCAGTTCTTGCGCCTGTCCGGCCAGCTTCTGGTCACCGACGGGCGCTTGACGATCGAGTTCGGCGAGCCTGGATCGACCACGACCCCGAACTTCGTCAGCGTCCGAAGCCTGGACCGCGATTCTGACGGGGACGGGTATGTCAATTTCGAGGACACGTGCTTCCAGGTTCCGAACCTGAACCAAATCGACACCGACTCCGATGGCGCCGGCAATGTCTGTGACGACGATGACGACGGCGACGACAGTCCCGATGCGAGCGATTGCGCTCCGTTGTCCGGGGGCAGCTTCCTCCCGCCGTCGACGGTGACCGCGTTGACCCTCGGTCGTGTCGGCGCCTCGTTTCAACTGTCTTGGAGCAGTCAGGCAGCGACCGCCGGGTTCGGGACGCAGTACCAGCTGATTCGCGGAGACTTGTCGGCGCTACGCGCGACCGAGTCGTTCTCCGGGGCGAGCTGCTTGAATGGGGCAGTGACGAATGCCTTCGCGTTCGACTCGCAATTGCCCACTTCGGGCGGCGGCTTCTATTACCTGCTGCGGGCGAAGAACGACTGCGGAACGTCGAGTTATGGCTCGGGCTTCGGCGTCGGCGCACCCGACCCGAGGGAACTCTTGGACGCGCTGAGTCCCTGTCCGTGATCGGGGTCGAGCGGCACGTGACGCTCCGTCTGGAACCAGGCCCGAATCACGCCGCGACCATTCGTTCCGAAAGCCGCCACGATGTCGAGTAGGCCATCGCCGTTGAAGTCTCCCGTCGATACGCCCCAGTTTTGTCCGTGAACCCCTTCCTTCGAGAGGGTTCCAGCCGGGCATCGATACCACCGCTGATCTTGATCGCCAAGTGCCAACCAAACGTCACGGGTCGCGCTTTCCGACAGGACCAGATCATCGAAACCGTCGCGATTGAAGTCGCCCGAGGTCACCCCCGCATAGCCGATCACCCGCTCGCCAAACCACGGTTGGTCGATCCGACCCACCGAAGTCCAATCGGTTCCATCGTCGGAGCGGTAGACGTAGAGTCCGGCAAGGAACCCGTAGAGTCCGAATACGATCGGCGGAGGTTTCCCGGCTTTGGAACTGAGCGCGGTGAACCCGAACCAACGGCCGTCTTCACCGAAGCCCGTGCTCGGCCGGAATCGGCCGTCGATTCCCTGGAGCCAAACTTTTGCTGGAGGAAACTTCCCGATCCGCATGTTGGTGGTCACTGGGTTGAACGACGCGATCACGTCGAGTCGACCGTTGTGGTCGATGTCGAGGAGGTCGATTTGCCACCCGCTTCCAGTTCGGGGCAGGCCGACGTCGCCTTGAGGTTGCCACTGACCGTCGCCGAGGCCGCGCATGTAGATGAATCCGCCGTCGAACGCGGAGATAGCCACGATGTCGAGTTGCCCGTCCTCGTCGATATCGCCGGCATCCACGTCGTTGACACCTTCGATGTTTCGCGGGATTCCTCGCGAGGCAACGGTCCACGACGAGCCGCCGTCGCCGCGCCAGACCCACAATCCGGTGCAGTGGTCGGCAGCGACCATGTCGAGCCAGCCGTCACCGTCGAGGTCGACGAGCCGGGTTCCCACACCGCAGCCAAAACCGCTTTCGTAACGCAGACCTTCGGAAGCTTCGACCCAGTTTCCGAGGCCGTCGCTCAGAAAGGCCCTGGGTCCGGCCTCTTTTCGGCCCAAGACGACGATGTCGTCCAACCCGTCTTTGTTGATATCCCCGGTAGCGGGGTGCGTCCGCCATTCGCCGACTTCTGGCAGCCCGTTCGAGGCGGTGACGAAGGCGGGGCATTGCAGTCCGGATTGGGGCTCAGCCCTCTGGACGGCGGGGGCGCAATCGATGCAGGTTGCTCCGACGAGCGCCAAGAGCGAGATTCCAGGTCTGATCACTTTGGTTCCTTTCCAGCGCAGGAGAAGATGATCCATGATTCAGAGCGACGCAAGCAGCACGAATTCCGGAACGGAGTCCACGAGCGAACGACCCTCGAAGCCTGACCGTGGGCCGGCCATGGCCGTCGCTCTGGTCGTCCTTGCCGTTGCGGTCTACCTCAACGCGCTGCCGCACCCATTTGTCTATGACGACCTGCCGCTGGTAGTCAAGAACCCTGCGATCCGCTCAATGACGAACATCCCAGAGATCGTCGGAATCGGATTCGACGGTCTGTCGGTCAATGCTCGGTGGACGCGGCATGTCACCCATGCCGTCGAGTACTCGGTCGCCGGTTTGTGGGCACCCCTCTACCACGGCACGAACGTTTTTCTCCATGCAATGGTCGGGTTGTTGATCTTCACCTTCGTGTCGAGCTTGGCACGGAACGAGATGGTCGGCTGGTGGAGCGCCGCGCTTTTCGTCGTTCACCCGCTCACGACGGAAGCGGTGGCTCACGTCTCGGGAAGACGAGATCTGCTGGCCGCGTTCTTTGCATTGGGGGGGCTCGTGTTCCTCGAGCGTTGGACGCGCATCGGCGGGCTCGGGCGCGCGGTAATCGCTTTTGTTTGCTTCTGGATCGCCGCGTTTTCCAAGGAAGTCGCGTTGCTCGCGCCACCGGCGTTCATCTTGATCGATGGTTTCTCCCATCTGCGGGAGCGCGCTGCCGCAGGTCACGGCGCGGGAGCCATCTCCCAACTCCTCGTTTTGGCCAGGCGACGAATCGGACTGTGGTCGGCGCTGATCGCGTTCACGGTCGCGGTCGCCGCGCTATTGCTGTTCGGACCAGAAAAAGGCCTTGGTCTCCGAGGCTTGCCCAGCTTCTATGAAACCTACGGTAGCGGCCTTGGGTTGGTCGACCATCTGCGTGTGATGGGGCTTGCGATTCGGCTGAGTCTGCTGCCGATCGGACAGACCGCGGATTACTCCTTCGACGCCCTGCAGTTGGAGCAGCCTGGTCTGCCCGTGATCGCCGCTGTCGATCTACTGTTCCTTCTCGCCGCGCTCGTGGTCACCGGAGTCGGCCTGTGGCGGAGAAACTGGTGGGGATTCGGCGGCGCGTGGTTCTTCTTCTTCTTCAGCGTCCACACCGGAGTGATCATTCCGTGGCACGAGATTTTCGCCGAGCGATTTCTCTACCTACCGTTGATCGGCCTGACCACGGCGGTCGCTGGCGTGGCGGTCGGACTGGCCAATCGTAGCCCGCGTCCAACCGCTTTGGTCGCTGCCGGCTTTGCGCTCATTGGAGTGCTCGGCTTGGGAACCGTGCTGCGTAACGAAGCCTGGAGTAGTTCCGAGGCCCTCTGGTCTGACGCGGCCGCACGCTACCCGAACTGTGCGCGCGCGCAAAAGGGGCTGGGAGACGCGAAACTTGCCGACGGCGACGCGGAGACTGCGTTGGTGCACTACAAGCGCGCGGCGGAGATCCTGCCTCGATTTCGTGACGCGCGTGTCGCGGTTGCCGTCGCACAGGCCGCAAGAATGCAACTGGCCTTGGCGCTCGAGACGATCGACGCCGTCCTCGTCGAATGGCCGGAGGAACCGAAGGCCTGGAATCTACGGGGGTACTTGAACCAGTCGCTCGGAGACGAAGACGCCGCGTTCGCCGACTTTGAAAAGGCGATCGCAGCCGAACCGCGATTCGCCGAGGGCTACAACAATTTGGCGCGGATCTATGTCGACAAGGGAGAATTCGACGACGCCATCCGTATGTACGAGACGGCCTTGCGCTACGATCCATCGCTGATCGCGGCGCTGCGGAATCTGGCGCTGGTCTACCGCAACGCGTACCAAGATGAGATCCAAGCAATGCGCTATGAGGCTCGTGCCGATGCGATCTTGGCCAACCGCTAATACGGAACCGCCGTCGAACGCAATTCGAAGACCTTAAACAGACCAGTCGTACGACACCATGAATTCGCACAGGGCACGCGCGTTGGGGAACTTGCGGAACAGCCGGGCGCGCTGTCGCCCGCAGACTATTTGCTTGACGATGTCGGGAGAAGTCGAGTAGCCGCGCTTTCCCCCGATGAGTGTATAGAGCAACGCGGCGATATCTACGACGTCGTGTCGTTGATGACCGTTAGTTCCGCTGGGATGCAAATAGAGATCGATGAGCCGCACCCGAAAACCGAGTCCTTGGCGTTCGACGAGGATATTGTCTTCATGGATGTCGCCATGGTAGGCGCCGAGGTCATGGATCTCCGCGACACCGGAGGCGACCGCTTGTACCAGGTGGAGCGCCTCGAACGCCGCGAGTGTCCGCTGCGGCTGATCGTCGAGAAAATCGTCGAGTACGCGACCCGATGCCAATTCGCTGACCATGTAATCCACCGGCTGTCGTCGCCAAATGATCTCGCCGTAGTGGTGGTACTGGAGAACGACACTGCACTCGCGCAACCGATGGAAGCGGCGGGCTAGCCGAATGGTCCTTCGGCGGTCGGGGTTTCGCTCCGGGTAGTAGAATTTGACCACCCGTTCGATCCCGGTTTGGGTTTCGGTCAGGTGGTAGACCTCACCCTCCCACCCGGAACCGATCGGGTTTCCCAGTGAATAGCGCCGCTCGAGGACTTTCCCCGGCGGGAAGCCGAAGCCGCGATCCTTGCTTCGACAGGCATCTAGCGCATTTTTCTTCACGGATCCTCGTCCCGGAGGCTACGCGGATTCTATCACCGCGATCGCTCGTCCCCCCGGTCCGCGGTACGGCTCGATTTTCCAGATCGGGCCGGGCGCAACCCGGCCAGGATCGTCCCCGGGCAGTCCGGCCTTAAGTTGTTGACGAATCGTGCACTTTCGGCTAAACTGCGCCCGTGCGCAAAATTGAACCCAGTGTGAATCGCAACGGAACACGCAAAGCCAAGTCGGATCCGCGGGAGTTCAAGGTCGGCGACAAGGTCGTCTACCCGAACCACGGGGTCGGCGTCATCGAGCAGGTGGCTCGAAAGGCGGTGGGCGAGGTCGAGTCCCGCTTTTACTGCCTCCGCATCCTGTCCACCGACAGCACGGTGATGGTGCCCGTCGATAATACCGAGGCCGTGGGACTGCGCAAGGTGTTGACCCGGCGACAGACGACCGACGTGATCAAGGTACTCCGCGACGGAGCGGTCACGACCTACGACGATTGGAAAGGTCGCTTCCAGGCGAACTCCGACAAAATGCGGACCGGTGACATTCGTGCGGTCGCCGAAGTGCTCAAGAGCCTGACCGTCCTCAACGAAGCCAAACCGCTCTCCTACCGGGAACGGCGGATGCTTGATCGGGCGCGTTTCCTCCTCTCGTCCGAGTTGGGCGAAGCGCTCGGCAAGGGATCCGACGAAATGGAAGGGAAGATCGACGAGGCGCTCGCCGAGTCCGTCCGCGAGATGAAATCGAAGCTCGAGCACTGATCCGGCCCGCCTCGATCTCCAGCCGCGCATGGACGTTTTCGTCTTGTATCGCGTGGCCGCCGCGCTCCAAGGTCAACTCAGCCAGACAACCGTCAGGGATCTGATCCCTGAGGGGTCCACTCGGCTGCGAATCGTTTTCGGGGCTGAGGATGGCTCCGCGAGGTCTCTGGCCATCGCGCTCGACCCGCGACGCGCCTGGATCGGGCGACCGGCTCGGCCCTCGCGACCCGGCGTCGGGGATCCTTTCTTGGCAAGCGCCGCGCGTGCGCTGCGTGGGTGCCGACTCGACACGGTCCGAACGACGATCGGTGATCGTCGGCTCGCGCTCGGATTCGTGACCGGGGAGTGCCTCGTCGTCGAATTGGGTCCGCCGCCCGGCAACGTCGTCTTGCTCGATGGTGCGGGTCGAGTCGCGGGCTGGTGGCGGCGGTCGAAAGCCGCCCAATCGCGGCTACGCGTCGGGGATCCCTACTCGCCCCCTCCCGCGCCTCCCGGCCTAGACCTTTCGGGCGCTGATCCGCAAACGATCAATTTTGCGATCGAAGCTCAATCTGCCATCGGGATCCCCCCCGAACGCGCGGTCCGTCGCGCGATCGCCGGATTGAGTCGCGATACGGTTGGGGCGGTTCTCGAAGAGGTGGCGGCGACCGGGGACTCGGTCGGTGAGATCCTCTCGCGCCACGTTGAATTGGTGATCGGTGGTGAGGACGACGTCTGGGTCGAGGCTCTCGTCTCGCCGGAGGAAAGCTTGCGCGGGAGCGGGTTCTCTTCGGAAAGCTCGCGTTTGTTGGCCTGGCGCCCCGCCTTGCCACAGGCCGGGGCGATCCTCTGGTCCTCGGGCGACGCGGCGCGGACCATTGGAATCTACCACGAGGCTCTGGTGCTCCACGAGACCGCGGAGGCGCGAGGGCGAGGGCTTCGAGGACTCGTCGATCGCGAGATCCGCCGCACGGTCGCGGGCAGCGCGCGCGCGCGGGAGGATCTCGTCCGGTTTGCGGATCCGGAACTGCACCGCAGACACGGCGAGGCGCTTCTCGCCGGCTTGACCCAGGCCCGTCGGGCCGGCGATCATGTTTTCGTCCCCGATCCCTACGACGCCGAAGGAGCGTTGGTGTCGGTCCCGGCAGCTCCCGACGAGCGACTGGACCGCGCAGCAGACCGGTGCTTCGAGCGCTACCGGCGAGCGCGACGCGGACTCGATCGAGCCCAAGCGCGCGATGAGGAGTGCGCGGCTCGCGCCGCGAGGCTCGAGGCGATCGCCAGCCGGATTCCGGAGGTTCTCGACCCGAATGCGTGCGCGGCGCTCGAGGCGGCGTTGCGAACGGAAGGTCTGGCCGTCGGTCTGGCGCCCCGTCGGGGACCTCAGGCCGCTGCCGGCCCGCGCGTGGAGGGCGTGCGAGTGCTTCGCGGAGATGAAGGGGTAGAAATATGGATCGGCAAAGAGGCCCGCGAGAACGATCGCCTGACCTTTCGGCTCGCTCGGCCCCAGGACTTCTGGTTCCACGCCCAGGGTGTTCCCGGGGCGCATGTCGTGCTCCGGAACGACGCTGGCAGGCCACGCCCGGCGCCGCGCGCACTGACCCAGGCCGCCGAGGCGGCTGCTTGGTTCAGCGACGCCCGTGGGCAAGCCTGGGTCGACGTCCAGTGGACCCAACGCAAGAACGTCCGCCGTATCCGCGGCGCGAAGCCCGGGGTCGTGTCGCTCAAGCGCCACGAGGTGATCCGCGTTCGTCCGGCCCAGCCTTCGGCGGGCGGCGTCACGGATTGACCGCGATCGTCGAGGTGACCTAGATTCCTCGGGGCGCGTTGTTGGATGAAGCAGATCGTCAAGTTCCTGGCGGGACCCGCGCTTGCGGCGCTTCTGCTCGTTTGGGTCTTCCGTGAGGTGGATCCCCACGCGCTGAGAGTTCAGATCGGTCAGGCGTCGATTTCCGGGCTGGTGCTCGCCGCGTTGCTGGGTCTGGCCCAGAACGTGCCACGAGCTTGGAGATGGCGAGCGCTGTTGGATCCGGTGCGACCGGGGACGCCGTTACGACCGATGTTGGTTGCGATCCTGATCGGTTACATGGTCAACGTTCTGCCGGGCCGAATCGGTGAATTGGTCCGCCCGATGCTCCTGTCGGCGCGCGCGCGGCTTCCGCTAGGGGCGTGTCTTGGATCGGTGCTCGCCGATCGCTTGCTCGATGGCTTGACCGTGATCGTGCTACTCGCGGTCGGTCTCGGTCTGGCCCCGATGAAGGCGGGGATGGGTCGCTTTGCCGGCTGGGCCACCGCAGGGGGAATCGCCGCCGTCGTGATCCTGATTGGCGTGCTGCTCGCGGTTCACCGCGCCCGCGCTAGCCTGGATCGTAGCTTTCGGGATCGGGGAGGCGTTGTGGGCTGGATTGGCCGGACGCTGGTCGCCGCTTCGCACGGGGTCGTTGCCATCGCCACGCCTCGGCTGATCCCCGCACTGCTGCTGCACTCGGCGACGACCTGGGCACTGATCCTCGTATCCACCTGGATCGGAGTTCGATCGTGTGGTGTCGAGATACCGCTACTCGCGATGAGCGTGCTCGTCCCGCTTCTGGCGTTGGGAATTGCGCTGCCGACGCCGGCCGGGGTCGGCGGCTATCAATTCGCGATGACCTACGGTCTGACCCAACTCTTCGGCGTCCCCGTCGCTGCCGCGACTGCCGCAAGCGTGCTCGTCCACCTGGCCGTCGTCCTACCTTGGATCGTCGCTGGAGGTGCTGCGCTCGCCGTGGAGCGGATCGCGCTCTCCGACTTCCTCGCCGGCGCGCGGCAGTTCCGGCAACTCGCCGGAGGCGGCGCCGACGCGGCCGAGATCGGCGGAGAGTCACCATGAAATGCCCATTCTGTGGGCATCTTGGTGACAAGGTCGTCGATTCGAGGGAAAGCGGTGCCGGGGACGCCATCCGCCGCCGCCGGGAATGCCTTGAGTGTGGGCGTCGTTTTACATCCTACGAGCGAATCGAAGAGATTCCCTATCTCGTGGTAAAAAAGGACGGCCGACGCGAGGCATTCGACCGCGGCAAGCTGCTGGCGGGTTTGCATCGGGCCTGCGAGAAACGACCCGTTTCCGCGAAAACGCTCGCGATGCTCGCGGACGAGATCGACCAGCTCGTCCAGGACAGTCCCGAGCGTGAGGTCGAGGCACGCGTCATCGGCGAGCGGGTGATGGAACGATTGAAAGAACTGGACAAGGTAGCCTACGTCCGGTTCGCGTCGGTCTACCGACAATTCGAGGATGTGCAGGAGTTCATGGCGGAATTGAGAGACCTACTTGAGACACGCAAGTAGGAATATTCGTCGCGGGAGGCGAGAATGACCAAGTCACTTGGACCGCTCCTTGAAGTGGCGCGTATCCAGAGCGAGATCAACCGACTCTTCGACAATTTGCTCGATCTTCACGGCGAGGAAGGGGAGGCCGGAAGCTGGATGCCGAACGCGGATATCCGGGAGACGGCCGAGCACGTCCTGGTCGAAGTCGAGCTCTCCGGGGTCGCCCGGGACTCCGTGGAGATCAGCATCAATAGCGGGAATCTCCTGATCCGTGGCATGAAGGCCGCACCTGAGGCGCCGACGGGGGCCTCCGTTCGGGCGGGGGAGCGGGCGTTCGGGCCTTTCCGGCGTTCGATCCAGCTCGGAGTCCCCGTAAACACACGTCGCGCTGAAGCGCTCTTGATCGACGGGCTATTACGCATAAGTTTTCCCAAGGTTCCGAACAGGCGCGGCGAGGATGTCGTGATTCAAGTCCAGAGCGAATGAAGCGCGGCAGCTCGAACAAGACGCCGGAGGAGCAGGTTCGGATCCCGGACGAGCTTCCCGTACTGCCGCTACGGGACATGGTCGTCTATCCGTTCATCATTGCGCCGCTGTCGGTCTCGCGGGACCTGTCGATCCAGGCCGTCGATCGCGCCCTGGCCGAGAATCGGATGATCCTGCTGCTGGCTCAGCGCGACAAGGATCAGGACGATCCGGGGACGGAAGACCTGTACAACATGGGCTCGGTCGCCGTGATCATGAGGATGCTTAAGCTCCCCGATGGTCGTATCCGCGTTTTAGTGCAGGGGGTCAGCCGCGCCCGGGTCAAGAAATTCGTCACGGACCGCCCCCATTTCCAGGCGCAGATCGAGCGTGTGGATGATCCGCCGTACGATTCCGATGGGATCGAAAAAGAGGCCCTGACCCGCTCGACGATGCGAGCGCTCGAACGCGCGGCGAGCCTCGGCAAGAATGTTCCGTCCGAGGTGATGACCATCGCCGAGACCCTCGATGACCCGGGACGGCTCGCCGATCTCGTGGCCTCCAATCTGGAGCTGCGCATCGAGGAGGCACAAGAGCTACTGGATACGCTCGATCCGCTGGCGCGCCTGAAGCGGGCGCATGAGTTGCTGAAACGCGAAATCGACTTGCTCTCGATGCAGCGCGAGATCGACTCCTTGGCGCGCGACGAGATGGATCGATCGCAGCGCGAATCCTACCTGCGCCACCAGATGAAAGCGATCATGGACGAACTCGGCGAGGGCAACGACGTCGCCGAGGAGATCGAGGTCTATCGCAAGAGAGCGCGCAAAGTCGAACTGTCCAAAGAGGCGAACGAGGAATTCGAACGGCAGTTGCGACGGCTCGAGCGGATGCATCCGGAGTCCTCCGAAGCCGCGACGGTTCGCAACTACCTGGACTGGGTCTGCAACCTCCCGTGGGGACAGTCGACGAAGGACAACCTCGATCTCAAGAAAGCGTCCCGGATCTTGGATGCCGATCATCACGGCCTGGACGCGGTCAAGGAGCGGATCCTCGAACAACTCGCCGTACGCAAGCTCCATCGCAAGGGTCGCGGACCGATCCTCTGCTTCGTCGGCCCGCCCGGAGTCGGCAAGACCTCGCTCGGCAAGTCGATCGCCGCAGCGCTTGGGAGGAAGTTCGTGCGGCTGGCCTTGGGCGGGGTCAAGGACGAAGCCGAGATTCGAGGCCACCGCCGGACCTACGTCGGGGCGATGCCCGGTCGGATCTTGCAAGGGCTGGCCCAGTCGGCCTCGTCGAACCCCGTTTTCATGCTCGACGAGGTCGACAAGATCGGACAGGACTTCCGCGGCGATCCGTCGTCGGCCCTGCTCGAGGTTCTCGACCCGGAGCAGAACTCGACTTTCCGCGATCACTACTTGGGGCTGCCTTTCGATCTGTCGGATGTGATGTTCATCACCACCGCGAACCTGCTCGAGCCGATTCAACCCGCATTCCGCGATCGCATGGAAGTGATCCGATTGTCCGGCTACACCGAAGAAGAGAAGAGGGTCATCGCACGCAGGCATCTGGTGCCGCGGCAGTTCGAGGCAAACGGGTTGAAGCCGTCGCAGATCGAGATCACCGACGGAGCCCTGAGCGCGCTGATCGCGCAGTACACGCGAGAGGCGGGGCTGCGGAATCTGGAGCGGGGCATCGCGTCGCTGTGTCGCAAGGTGGCCCGCCAGGTCGCAGAAGGGCGGCGCCGTCGGGTGCGAGTACTGGCCTCGAGCCTGGAGCGCTTTCTCGGTCCGGCCTTGATCCACCGCGACTCCGCGATCGAGGAAGACGCGATCGGTGCGGCGACCGGGCTCGCCTGGACCGAGGCGGGTGGCGACGTGTTGTTCGTCGAGGCCACGACGATGCCCGGTCAGGGACGTCTGATTCTGACCGGCCAGCTTGGTGATGTGATGAAAGAATCGGCGCAAGCGGCGCTCTCCTACGCCAGGGCGCGATCGAACAGTCTCGGGATTCCTGACGGTTACTTCGAGAGCCGCGACGTTCACGTCCATGTTCCGGAGGGAGCGATTCCGAAGGACGGTCCTTCGGCGGGAATAACGATGGCCACCGCGATGCTCTCAGCCTTCACCGGGCGTCCGATTCGCAGTCGCGTCGCGATGACCGGCGAG
>JANNRU010000489.1:0-5283 GCA_031401755.1 Acidobacteriota bacterium
CTCGGTTACTGGGCCGGCGTGGACTCGGCTCTCGGCGCCTTCCCGCTCCTCGACGGTCGTTCACCGTTCGAGCCCGATCCCGTGCCCGACGATGAGGACGAGCGGCGTCCATGGGAGCCGCGCCCAGACGCCGCGCGCGCCGACAAAGGTTGATCGTCGGCAGCGAGCACCAAGCGGGAGATCTTCCGCGTCGCCCCCGAAACCGCGGCGTCGTAGATTTTCTCGATCGCGATCCACTCGATTCCGGCCGCGGCGGCATCGCGCGAGCGCAAATGGCAACGATGGACCTCGATCGTCAGGCGTCGCTGGAGGATCGAGTGTCGCGCGCTCCCCACGAGTTCGCCCGCCCGGGCGTCCAGTCCGTGACGAAGGCGCATTCCGCTTTCGATCGACTCTCCCGCACCGGCATCCGAACCCAGCACGAAGGCCGGCAGGTCGCGGTGGCCGCGCAACGGGCTCGCCGCTCCCGGGGACTCGACGAGCACACGGCCCCGATCCTCGATCCATGCGGCCGCGACCGCCACACGCTCGGTCGCCCGCCGCGGGCGAGGGGCGGGATAGCGCTCGGGCTCAGCGGAAGCCTGCGCCTTGCAGCACGAAGCGATCGGGCAGCGCGGACAGTCGGGTCGGCGTGGGCTGCACACCGTCGCTCCCAGCTCCATCAACGCCTGATTCAGCTCTCCGGGGCTCGGCCCAGCGACCAGGCGCGTGGCCAGATCCCACAGCGCCCGCTCTTCAGCCGAGCGGCCCAGGGTTCGCCCGTCGATCGCATCAAAACGCGACAGGACGCGCCTGACGTTGCCGTCGAGCACGGGCTCTTCGCGAGCGAAGGCGATACTGGCGATCGCGCCTGCCGTGTAGCGTCCGATGCCCGGAAGTTCGGCCAGTTGCCAGGCCTGGCCGGGGACCGACCCCGAGTGACGTTCGACGACGACACGCGCCGCGCTCCGCAGCGCGCGGGCGCGCGTGTAGTAGCCGAGTCCGGCCCACAGCGCGAGCACTTCTTCTTCGCCTGCGGCCGCGAGCGAACTCGGATCCGGAAAGCGCGCCACGAACCGCTCGTAATAAGGAATGACGGTGGCGACCTGTGTCTGCTGGAGCATCACCTCCGAAACCCAGATGTGCCACGGATTCTCGGTGCGTCGCCAGGGGAGGTCGCGCCGCTCGCGTGCGTACCAGTCGAGTAGCGCCGAACGAGCCGCGGTGAGTCCCGGGTCCGCGATCACGTTTCGCGGTCGGGATCGGCCGGCCGCATGTGGGCCAGGCGCAAGCGTTCGACGGGGCGCCCGCCCAGCACGTGCTCGCGAAAGATCTCGTCCACGTCCTCGGGACGAACGTGGCCGTACCAGACCGCTTCGGGATAGACGACCAGGGTCACGCCGTGCTCGCACTGGTCCAGGCAGCCGGCCGAGTTGATCCGCACCTTGCCGCGCAGGTCGGCCTCGTGGGCCAGGCGCTTCAGTCGGCTGCGGACCTCCCGAGCACCGCGCGCAGCACAGCAGCCTTTGGGGCTCTGCGGGTCGCGCTCGTTCTCGCAGACGAATACGTGGCGGACGAGGGTGGGCACCGCGGCAGTATAACGCCCGGCTGAGCCGACTGTGCTAGCATTCCGACCGGAGAACCCACCGATGCCGGCAATCACGATCGAAAGAGTCCGCCAGCGCGAGGCCAACGCCAAGAAGGCGATCCGGGCGCTCGGCGATTCCGCCCCCCCGAAAAAGCTGCGCAAGCTCAAGAAGCGCAAGAAACGCGCCCAGCGTCGTCGGCGCGTGATGGCTCCAGCACCGCCCGTGCCCAAGAAGAGTTGACCGCGCCCCTTCGTCCGTGGCGGCGCTTGGGCGGCGCGCGGGTGCAGGACTGCCGCGTGTTCCACGTCGAGGCGATTCGCTTCGAGTCGCCCGAAGGCACGAGCGAACAATTCTACTGCCTCGACGCGCCGGACTGGATCAACGTGATCCCGCTCACCTTGGACGGCAACGTCGTCCTGCTACGCCAGTACCGCTTCGGCGTCGAAGCGTTCACGCTCGAGATCCCGGGAGGGATGTGCGATCCCGGCGAGTCGCCGCGCGCCGCCGCCGCGCGCGAGCTGCGCGAGGAGGCGGGATGCGAGGCCGCGGAGTTGATCGACCTCGGGTGGGTCCATCCCAACCCGGCGATCCAGGGAAATCGCTGCCACACCTTTTTGGCCCAAGGCGCGGTGCGCGTCGGTCCCCCCGAGCCAGGCGAGCATGAGGCGTTCGAGTTGATCGAGACCCCGCTGTCGACGATTCCGGATCTGATCCGCTCGTCGGCGATCAGCCACGCCCTGGTGATCACCGCGTTTCATCTGCTGTCGGCGCGCTCGTTCAGCGACCGCTGACGAGCGTCCGCGCCAGGAGGCGATCGACGAGGGCGGGCCAGATCGAGTCGGCGAAGACCATCAGCTTGGCTTCGAGCGACAACACGCGCTCGGCTCGCCGCGACAGAGCCATCTCGACGATCGCGCGAGCTACCGAGTCCGCCGAATGACGACGCAGCCGTTTGCGGCGCTGGGGTGGCCCGATCCGTTCAATGCGCTCCTGAAACTCGGACTCCGTGGACGAGGGGCAGACGATCCCGACCGTGACCCCGCTACCGGCGAGTTCGACTCGCAAAGCGTCGCACATTCCGTGCAATGCGAACTTGCTCGCCGAGTAGGCCGAGTAGTGCGGAATGCCGCGTTTGCCGACGATCGATGAGACGACGAGCAGGCGACCGCTGCCGCGTTCGAGCAGCGGACGCACGAAGGGTCGCAGCGTTCGGGCGACACCGACCACGTTGACCGCGAGCACGTGCTCGAGTGCGACGTCGGTCGTTTCGACGAACAACGCATCCAGGCCGACGCCGGCGTTGGCCACGACGATCTCCGGAATCCCGATCTCGCGGAGCACTCGCGCGGTCGCCTGCTCCATCGCGGGTCCGTCGGCGACGTCGGCAACGATCGAGACGAACTGCGCGGGGCCCCCGCAGGACACGGCGAGATCTTCCAACGCCCGGCCGTTGCGGGCCAGCCCGATGACGCGCGCCCCTTCGGCGATGAACCGCAGCGCGGTGGCCCGGCCGATCCCGGCCGAGGCCCCGCTGATCAGTACAAGCCGGCCGGCGAGTCGGCCGGCCATCACGGGGCCTTCTCTTCGCGTTCGGCACGCGCGGTCACCCGCAGGCTGCCCACGCGATCGATACGCGCTTCGATCAGGTCGCCATCGATGATCGGGCCGACGCCCTCCGGTGTTCCGGTGAACAACAAGTCGCCGCGCTCGAGTGTCACGTGCCGCGAAGCCAATGCGACCAGGGAGGCGACACCGAGGCGCATCGCGCTGGTGTTCCCGCACTGGCGACGTTCGCCGTTGACATCGAGCGTGATCGACAGGCCCGACCCGTCGCCGACGGCCGCGCGCGGTACGAAGGTCGAAACTGGCGCGGAGTCGTCGAAGCCCTTGGCGATGCTCCACGGCTCGCCATTCGCTTTGGCTTCCGCTTGCAGATCGCGCAGCGTCAGATCGATGCCAACCGCGAAGCCGAGCACATGTTCCAGGCCGCGTTCGGCGGGGATGGCCCGGCCGGCGCTGCCAATCACCACGACTAGCTCGACCTCGTGCTCGACGCGGCCGGCATCGGCCGGCAAGCGCACGACGGCTCCGTCGCCGACCAGCGCAGTCGCCGGCTTGAAGAACAGAACCGGCGACCGTTCGGGTGAAACGCCCATTTCGGCCGCGTGATCTGCGTAATTCCGCCCGACCGCCAGGATCTTGCCGACCCGTAACGCCTCACCGCTTTGGGCGTCGACGATGGTGCCCCGGCTCGAGATCCGCGGGAGCCCCGGACGTGAGGACCAAAGGTGCCACGTGCCCTGCGCCGAAGCGACGAGTTTGCCCGCAGCGTCCAGCGCCTCGCCGGCGGCAAAGGCCACCCGCTCGCCGCGGCGCAACACCCTTCCGCGAGCCACCAGGCGCCCGGGGCGGGCTCCCGCGATGAACTGGGTCGAGAGCGAGGTGGTGGCACACCACGCTTCGCTGGGGATCGATGCGATCACCGCGGCGCCGAGTGCGGCGTCGAGCAACGAAACGATGACGCCGCCATGCGCGACGCCGCGTCGATTGCAATGTTCCGGGAGAATGTCGAGAACTGCCTGGACCCGCCCATCGGGCCCTGGGCCGATCTCGACGCCGAGGTGGCGATCGAAGGGCGTGCTCATCGCCCGACAGTATGTCCGATCCGGAGTCGTGGCGCCGTGGTTCAGGGACCTTGCCACTCGCACGCATTGATCGCGTGGACCTTGTAAAAGGTCACCCCGCTACCACCCGCGGCCGCCGCACCGGGTTCGACCTGTGCGGTGGAGGAACCTACGGCGACCAACCGTGGGACGGTGAATGCGGGGTTCGTCGATCGCCAAATCCGGTATGCCGTCGCACCGGTCGCCGGGCCCCAGGAGTACGCGAGATCCGCTCCGCTCTTGGCGAGTCGCAGCGTCGAACCGACACTGCCTGGAACGGCCTGCCCACCGCAGGTGAACGGGGTGCACAGCGGACCCCCAGGCGGATCGAACAGCAGGCGAAAGCCAACGACGGCCCCGGCCGGCGTGGATGAGCTTAGCGTGTCCTTGACGGTCAGTGTCCAGTTCCCCTGTGCCGACTGCCCGTTGAAGTCGTTCATCGATCCCGGTCCATCGACGGCGCGCTGGCTGTCGAAGGTCGCCAACAGATTGGCCCCGCCCGCCGTGCCGTCGTACAGGGTCACCGCCGTGCCTTGCGGCGAGGTCAGGATCAACGTCAATTCCGAAATGTTGGCGTGCTGGACCTGGACCAAAACGTTGGCGTCGCCGATCGTAATCGCGTCGCCGATCGCCAGCGAAGACTGCGCCGTTCCTGATACTGGAATCGTCAAAGGCAAGTCGACGGCATCGCGACGCAGTTCTCTGCGCCCCACCTCCAGATCGAACGTAGAGAGGCTGGCGCCGTCGGCATGGATCAGGTCGAGTGACACCGGAAGCAACGCGCCGCACGCCGCGCCCGGCGGCACGCTCACGCGAAAGTGCGGCGCGAGCGTCCGACGGGCGGCACTTCCAGGAATATCCGGCAGATCGGCCTCGAAATCGGTGATCGCCAGCAAGGCGAGACTGCCAGCCAACCGTCCGGTGACGTCGGCGACCGCGCCGGAAAGCAGATTGCGTACGTCGACCGGAACGAGAGCGGTCTCGCCGGGATCGAGACGGTCGTTTCCGTTTCCGAGCGGTCCTGAGTCGTCGACCAGGTAGCCGTCGACGCG
>JANNRU010000490.1:0-11458 GCA_031401755.1 Acidobacteriota bacterium
TGGCTGGGAGTCCTCGCCGGCGAGCTCAAGACCGTGACTGCCTCGCCCCCCGCCGGGTTCGTCGACGCGGTGCTGGCCCGGACCACCGGTGCGGCGTGTGAACGGGCCGTAGATCGCCTGCCGCCGTTCGTCGACGGCCAACTCGGTGCGGTCGATCAGCGACTCGTCGCCGAACACACGGCGCACTGCGCGAAGTGCTTGGCGCTCGTTCGCGCGTTGACGAGGTTCAGCGTCGAGTTGCCCACGTTGGCCGAGGTCCGCCCGCGACCCTCGCTCGTGCCCGAGGTGCTCGCACTCACATCGCGCGCGGTGCGCGATCGGGTCGCCGCCCCGGCGCTACGGATCTTTACCGTCTGGCAGCGCTTGCTGCTTCGCCCGCAGTTAGCGCTCGAGGGAGCCTACATCGGAGCGCTGGTGTTCTCGGCGGTGTTCGCGATCAGTGGCGGCTCCGCCCGGGATCTCCAGCGGCAGCTCGCTGGACTCGCCGAAACGCGGGCCCGGGTACTCACCGACCTCGAGCGCGACGCGCGCACCGATCCAGCCCCGTGGTCTGCGCTCGAGCAGGCAGTCAGTCAACGCTCGGCGTCGTTCGTGCGCGCGGCAGAGCGGGTTGGCAACGCCTTCGAACGCATCTGGACTTCCGAGACATCGCCGGTGAAAACAGCACCCGATCGATCGAAAACAGCTTTACACGAAGGAGACGATCAATGAACCCCGAAGGACAGACCCTGACACCTCCGACCTGGCCGCCGCCCGCCGCCGCCCGCCCCCCGCGCGGGGTGATGGATCCGCGCCGCAGATCGCCAGTCCTGGCGGGCTTTCTCTCGATTATGCCCGGCTTGGGGCAAGTCTACCTTGGCTACTACTCGCGCGGATTTGTTCACACGATCGTGGTCGGATCGATCATTACGCTGCTCGCCAGCAGTGCGCTAGGCGACGGCGCGGTCCCACTGTTGGCGTTGTTCATGGCCTTTTTCTGGCTCTATAACATCATCGATGCGTCGCGACGGGCCGCGTTGATCAATCTTTCGCTGGAGGGTCTGGGGTCGATCGACTTGCCAAATGAGGATTCGTTTGCGGCGATCCGCGGATCGATCGGCGCCGGAATCGGACTGATCGTGCTCGGCGGCGTCTTTCTGTCGAACACCCTGTTCGATTTGCCACTCGACTGGATGGAGCATTGGTGGCCTATCGCGCCGATCCTGGTCGGAGCCTACCTGCTGGCTCGTGGGATTCTAGACCGGCGGCCGTCGGCCGAGGCCGGGCGGCCGCGGGCCTGACGCGGCGCGAGCGATCAGGCGTCAGCACGGCCCAATGCGTCGCGGACCCTCGCCGCAAGCTGCGCGAGGGAGAACGGTTTCATCAGAACGTCGAGGTCGTGATCGAGCATGCCGTCGCCGGCGATGATGTCCTCGGTGTAGCCGGAGATGAACAGCACCGGGATGTTTGGACGGGATTCGCGTAACCGCTCCCGGAGTTGCCGGCCGTTCGTTCGTGGCATGATCACGTCGGTCACCAAAAGGTCGATCCGGCCGGGATAACTTTCGGCAATTCTCAGGGCTTCCTCGCCGTTCGTCGCTTCGAGGACTCGATAGCCGAGCTCTTCGAGCGCGGATCGAACGAGCTCGCGGACGAGAGTCTCATCCTCGGCGAGCAGGATGACCTCCGTTCCCTGCTCGGTGCGCGTCGAAGGTTGCGGTGCCGCGGGAGGATCGGGAGTCGCGGCATCCGAGGGAAACGCGACCGTGAACGTCGCGCCCTGTCCGGGTTCGCTTTCGACCCAGACGACACCACCGTGCTGTCCGACGATTCCGTAGACCGTCGCTAGTCCCAGTCCACTTCCGGTCTGCTTCGTCGTGAAAAACGGCTCGAAGACCTTGGCCCTGGTTTCGGCGTCCATGCCGTGTCCCGTGTCCGTGACCGATAGTAGGACGTGACCGACGAGCGACTTGCTGCGGGTTGGCGATCGATCCTCGCCCCCTGCGCTTCGTGTTTGGATCGTCACGCTCCCGCCGCTCGGCATCGCCTCGCGCGAGTTGACGACGAAGTTGATCAGGATCTGCTCGAGCTGCGACGGGTCGGCGCGGATCGCTCCGAGCTCGGGCTCGAGATCGAGTCGCAACTCGACGTCCTCCCGCACCAGCCGGCGCAGGATGGGCTCGAACCGCAGCACTTCGCGGTTGAGGTCGACGGGGTGGACCTCCAGGACTTGGCGTCGACCGACGGCCAGTAATTGCCGGGTCAGGTCGCGTGCGCGCTCCGCGGCCGTGCGGATCTGTTCCAGTTCTCGGTGTCCCGCCCCGTTTGGACCGAAGCGCGAGAGCAGCATCTCGGAGTAACCCAGAATCGGCATCAGCAAGTTGTTGAAGTCGTGCGCCACACCTCCGGCCAAACGGCCCAGCGCCTCCAGGCGACGAGCGTCGCGCAAGCGGGCCTCCAGACGCAGGCGATCCTGTTCGGCCAACTTCCGCGCCGTGACGTCTTTCATCGCACCCAGCATCCGCGCGGCGATCCCACGTTCGTCGGCGAGTACCCGGCCGTTGTCCTCGCAATCGAAGTAGCTGCCATCGGCGCGGAGGAATCGATACTCGACGCGATACTGACCAGACCGGGCGACCGCGCGCTCGAGCAAAGCGAGCGCACGCTCGCGATCCTCCGGATGAATTCGCGCCTCCCAGGCGGCGATGTCGACTTCCTGGAAGCACTCGAGGCTTTCGTGGGTCAGTTCTTCGACGGCGCCCGCCCAGTAGATCCGACCGGAGAGAATGTCGTAGTCGTAGATCAACTGACCCGTCTGCTCGATGACGATGCGGTAGCGTTCCTCGCTCAGTCGCAACGCTGTCTCGAGTCGGCTGCGCTCCGCGACGTCGAACAACATCACGACGCCCCCGCGCGGATTCCCCGCCGAATCTTGAATCGGTCGGCCCGAAACAATAATGGGAACGCGGTCGGCGCTCTCCAGGCGACCGAGTACCATCGGCATGTCGTTGGTCGACTCTCCGCGGAGGGCGCGGACCATCGGTAATCGATCGACGGGATACGGCGTCAGGCCATCTGCTTCGTAGATTTGGTACGCCGCGCTCCAGTCATCGATTGGTATCTGCGTCGGTCCGCGACCGATCAGGTCGGTCGCCGCCCGATTCCAAACCACGAACCGGCCATTGTTGTCGGCTACGACGACACCCACGGGGAGACTATCGAGGATGGCCTCGGTGAACTCCACGCGGTCGGCCAGATTGAGCTCTACGTCCTTGTCGAGATCGGGTTCGTTCCGTCGCCGCCCTTGACCCATCGGGACTCCTCTGAAGCGAGTCTACTCCAACTCCGGCGCCCCGGGGTTTCTTTAGGATTTGTAATTTCGGTCCGCTGCCGAGATCGGGTCCTGCAGGTGGTGGAGCGCTCGATAGACGCCACGCTCCATTCGCAGAAGCTCTTCGTGCGAGCCCAGCTCGACGAGTCGCCCCTGGTGCAGCACCAAGATGCGATCCGCGGTTCTGACCGTGGTCAAGCGATGGGCGATCAAGATCGCGGTGCGTCCTTCAAGTGTCTTTTCGAGCGCGGCCTCCAGCTTGCGCTCGGTCTCCGGGTCGACCGAGGAGGTGGCCTCGTCCAGCACGAGCACGGCGGGATCGAAAGCGATCGCGCGAGCAAACGACAGGAGCTGTTTTTCTCCGACGGAGAAGTTCGAGCCGCGTTCATGGACCGTCGCTTCGAAGCCCCCGGGAAGTCGCTCGATGAAGCGGTCGGCGCCGACGGCTTGCGCGGCCGCGCGAGCTGTTGCCGGTTGCACCCGGGGATCCCCGAGCGTGAGATTCTCGGCTACGGTTCCGGCAAACAGGAACGGCTCCTGCAAGACCACCCCGATGCTCCGGCGTAAGTCCGGAAGCGCGTACTCTCGGATGTCCACGCGATCGAGCGTGATCCGCCCGTTCTGGACGTCGTAGAGGCGGGCGAGCAATCGGATCAGCGTCGATTTCCCCGAGCCGGTCCAGCCAACAACCGCGATCCGCTCGCCAGCCGCGATGCGGAAGGAAACGTCGTGCAAGACCATCAAGTCTTCGCGATAGCCGAAGGTCACGTTCTCGAAGGCGATCTCGCCTCGAGGACGCGAGAGGAGCCGTACCGGTTCCACCGGTGAGAAGATCGTCGAGCGCGTATCGAGTAGCCCAAAGATTCGCTCGGCCGAAGCCATCGCGGCCTGCATGATCGTATAGCGCTGGGACAGCTCCTGGACCGGACGAAAGAACCGTCCGGCATATTCGATGAAAGCGACGAGCGTGCCGAAGGTCACCGCGTCGTCCAAGCGTCTGACGCCGCCGGCCCAGACGATTGCAGCCAGCGTGACCGATCCCATCAATTCGGCCACCGCGGAAAAGATCGACTCATAGCGCACCCCGAGAAGTTGCGCGCGTAGGTGGTCTTGGTTCAGCTCGCGAAACTCGTCGAAGTGGGCGCTTTCCCGCGAGAATAGCTGCACGATTCGCATTCCAGCGACGTTCTCCTGCAGGAACGAGTTGAGTCGGGCGACGGCCGCGCGAATCCCTCGGTAGGCTTCCCGAACGCGCAAGCGAACGAGCCAGGTCAGCACCAGTATCGGGGGCAGCACCGCAAAGGTGACCAGCGCCAGCCGCCAGTCCATCCAGAGCAAGATCACCACGATCCCGGCGAGCTTGATCGCGTCGGCCAAGATCAGAATCAGGCCGGAGGTGATGGCCTCGTTGAGCGACTCGATGTCGGAGGTCAGTCGGGTCATCAGGCGCCCGACCGGCGTCCGATCGAAGAACGCAGACGGCAAGCCTTGGAGGTGCGAGACGAGCGCATGGCGCAGGTCGAAGATCACGTTCTGTCCCGTCTTCTCCAGCGTCCAGACTTGCAGCACGGAAAAGACCAACTCGACGATCAACGTCGCCAGGAACAGCAGCGCGGGTACGGCGAGTCCAGTCGCCGTCCCGGTCGCGATGTAGCCGTCGATAGCCTGCTGTATCAGCCAGGGCTGGGTCAGCGAGGCCGCGGAGCCCGCGAAGAGCAGAACCACGGACAGCACGATCAGTCCGCGGTGGGGTCGGGCGTAGGCCGCCAGCCTGCGGACGAGGCGCGCATCGTAGGCCTTGCCCAGCGCGTCTTCTTGAGCTTGGGCGCTCACGACTGCCCCAGCTGTTCCTCGATGCGGCGTTGCTGGAACAAGCGAGCGTAGACGCCGTTCCGCTCCAGTAATTCCTCGTGCGTGCCGTCCTCCACCACCCGCCCGTGATCGAGCACGACGATTCGTTTGAATCCGGCGAGCGTCGACGGGCGGTGGGAGATCAAGATGCAGGTGCGATCCCCGAGATCGCGCTCGAGCGCGTCGAGGATTGCCCGCTCGGTGTCCGCGTCGACGCTCGACAACGAGTCGTCGAGGATCAAGATCCGCGGATCGCGAAGTGCGGCTCGCGCCAGGGTTGCGCGCTGCCGCTGTCCGCCGGAGAGAGTGAATCCGCGTTCGCCGACCAAGGTTTCGAGGCCTTCGGGGAACGCATCGACATCCCCGGTCAGCCGCGCCAGATCGACGGCCCGCGCGATCTCGTGGTCTGCCGCATCGGGGCGACCCAGCGCGA
The DNA here is from genome assembly GCA_031401755.1 of Acidobacteriota bacterium. Lineage (GTDB taxonomy): Bacteria > Acidobacteriota > Polarisedimenticolia > Polarisedimenticolales > Polarisedimenticolaceae > JANNRU01. The sequence goes on from JANNRU010000490.1 coordinate 5,595, forward strand.
TGTTGTCGCGCAACGTTCTCGAGAACAGGAACGCTTCTTGGGGCACGTAGCCGATGCTCTGTCGGAGCTGCCCCACCGGAATCTCGGTGATGTCGATCTTTCCGATATGAATCGTCCCCGGCGGGACCGGATAGACCCGCGCCAGCAGGTTGACCAGCGTAGACTTGCCGGATCCGACCGGCCCAACGATCGCGACCCGCGAGCCGCGGGGTATTTGCAGATTCAAACCGCGGAGCGGGTAGGGACCTCGCGCATCGGATTCCGTGCCGCCAAACGCGAAGTGCAGGTCACGGATCTCGATGTCACCGTCGATCGGCAGATCGTTGGGCGACGGTTCGTCGAGCGGGGAGGGGACGTCTGGCTCGGTGTCCAGGACCTCGTGGATTCGCGTCAACGCACCCGCGCCGCGCTGGAACAGATTGATCGTCCAGCCAAGCGCGACGGTGGGGAAGGCGAGTTGGCCGAGATAGGCATTGAAGGCCACGAAGTCGCCAAAGCGGATCCGGCCCTCGATGACATGACTGCCACCGATCCAGAGTACGAGCAGCGTGCCGGCGCCCGTAAACGCACCGATCACCGCGACCATCAGGCCCCGGTCCCAGGCCAGCGCGAGGTTGTGCCGACGGTAGTCGTCGGACAACCCACGGAACGAGGCGATCTCTCTTTCTTCCTGGGCGTAGATCTTGACCTGCTGAATTCCCGAGAGATTTTCCTGGGCCCGGGCGGAGAGGCGAGCGAGTTGTTCTTGGACCCCGAGCGAGCGGAGGTAGACCCGGCGCGAGAGCAAGTTCACTCCCAAACCGAGGAATGGCAACAGCGCAAGCGCCACCGCGGTCAGCCAGGGATCGATCCGGATCAGCAGCGTCAACACGACGGTGTAGGCGATCAGGGTGTTGGCGAAGTTCAGAACGCCCGGGCCGTAGAAGGTCTGGAGGATCTGCACGTCGTTGATCCCCCGCGACATGATGTCACCAGTGCGATGGCGGTCGTAGTACGAGGCGCCAAGTCGCTGGAGGTGACCGAAGTAGCGATTACGGATGTCGAAGGCGACTCGGCGACTGGCGCCCAGGATCCGGAGACGAGACAGCGTCCGAACCCAGGCCTGCGCGAGCGCCAGGCCGATCATGGCCGCCGCGTAGGCCATCAGCGCGGTCACCCCGACGCGCCGCTCCATGCCGTTGATCGCGCCGCGCAGGAGCCACGGGATACCGGCGGCCAACGCGTTGGTCAGCGCCAGGAACACGAACCCGCTGACGAACGTGCCGCGATACGGGCGCGCAAAGCGCCAGAACCTCGCCATCATCCGGAACCTCAGGTTGAGAAGCGGGTAAGATAGCAGGCGTCTCGGGACCGGAATTGCGGTTCCGCGGTCCGCAGGGACGGCTCGAATTGCCGTGGGCGTTGACTTCCAGCGTCAAAACAGCGTACAAACATCTCACGACGAGGAGGAACGTTCAATGGCACTGCGTCGCTCGACCTTGCGATCGGGATTTTCCGCCACTGTTCTAGCGCTCCTGTGCGCAACGTCGAGTCCCGCCGACGAGTCCGTCGTGAACGGCAAGAGTGGGAGCGACACCTGCCAAACCCTCGAGGACATCTACGGCCCGACCGGGAACCGCTTCCAGGCAGCGATCGGCTTCATCAACACCGAAACGACCGACAGCGGAACCAACCCCGCCACGGTCGGATACGGCTTGGCCGTCGATGACATGGTCATCGAATGGCGCGAGTACAACCTGATCCAGGACGCGACCGATTGCGCCGCCAGCGGGAGCTGCGCCACGCTGCAACTCGATACGGCGAACATCTTCGGCGGCCAGACGAGCCTCGTCGTGACGCTGCTCGAAACGACGCCTTACGGCACCAGTCCGCCGCCAGGCCCGTTCGTCAATTGCGTGGCGACTCCCGGCAACACGGTTTGCAGGAGCGACTGTAACCTCGACGGGGATTTCGTCGACGGGGCGGACGACGCCGACTGCGACGACAACGGGACTCCCGACGTCGTGGTCAAGGCGACCTCGGATGTCGAGGCGCTGGGCGAGAAATTCGTGCTCAATCGAACGGCCCCGGGCGTCTATAAGGGCGACATCCCGGTATCGTCGAGCTTTGACGCAGCTGGCGTCCTGTTCGTGTCGCAGTTGGGCACGGACGCCCCCATGGTGACCGTGACCTACAACGACTGGCAGGACGGGACAAATTCGGGCGGCCTCGCGAACAAGTGCATGAATGACGTCGACCCGGCCGCTCAAGGTCAGGTTCAGGTCGCCACGAATGTGTTTCTCGATACCGGCTCGATCACGGTCGTTCGTGGCTTGGTTGACGATGTCGACGGCGACAACGACGACTTCGCGGACACTAACGAAACGGTCGACCTGAGGTTGGTCGTTCGCAACGCCGGCCTGAACGACGTGCGGAATCTGATCGCGCAGATCTCGACGAACGATTCGAAGATCGACTGCATTCTCGATTCGCTGATCGTGATCGGCGACGTGCCGCCGCGGACGACGGTGACTTCGACACAGGCCTTCCGATTCAAGGTCGCCAACGTCAATCGAACGAGTGTTAATCTCGAGTTCGCCACGACTTTCAACGTGACCATGGCCTCGGACAACTTCGATGCCCTGGACGCACCGGCCTCGGTCACGATTGACCTCGACTACGACGTGACGAGCGGCGGGTCGGGGTCGACGACTTTCCTGGAAGGGTTCGACGTTGTGTCATCTCCGCCCAGCATCGGCGGATCTTTCATCCAGGAGAACCTGGACCAGGGTCGCAACAATTTCCCCGCCTCCGACGGTTACCGCTGCCAGTACTCGGATTCGGACTGGGCCAACTCCAACTCGTACGGGGCGATCACCGACTGTTTCTTGGCCGGAGGCATCGCCGCGTACTGGAACCGGGTGACGGAACGGGCGTTCGCCGGAACCGGATCAGCCTACTACGGCATTAACCTGGGGGGTGCTCTCGGCTTCACGACGCCGCTGGGTGTGCTCGAAGCGATGCGGACCGCCAACCCGATCAACTTGTCCGCCACTGGAGCGTCCGAGTTGATCTTCAAGCACCAGACCAGCCTCATGGATGTTCGAGGTGTCAACGCTCGGCCGGGACGTACGGCAGGTCGCGCGATCATCGCCGTACAGCGGGCCGATGCCGCCGGTGCGGCTGTTGGGAGTTGGCTCAAGGTGTACCCGTACCTGAATACCTACGATCAGCAAGCGGAAGACAATTACACGAATTGCATGTTCGATCCGGTCGACGACGGCAACACTGAAGACGACTTCTTTGATCCCAGCGATCCGGATCGTCGGCTCGGCCCGTCATCGACCTGCTTCCCAGAGTTCATTTTCGCGCACCAGGGGACCACCGAGGGTCCGTTCGCGGTCGGCGCGATCGGTCGAGCCTCCGAGGGGCCCGGGTTGGCGGGCTCTGTCGGGGTCGGGACTTGGATCGAGTCCAAGATCGATCTCAGCCGTTTCCGCGGGCAGCGTCTTCGGGTTCGATTTCTGACGACGGACATCCAGGGCTCTTCTGCACAAACCTGGGAGTCGATCTTTCAGAACAACCCCGATCCCGCCGACGACGGCATGTGGGTCGACAGCGTCGAGGTGACGAACACGTTGACCACGCCGGCCACGCTCGTGGTTGACAACGACAGCTTCGCTGGAATGCCTTGTGGCGTCGTTTGCAACACGGTGACGCCGTCCGTGACGACCTCGCCTTCGCCGCCGATTCTTCCGGCTCCCGGGCAAGTCCTCGAAATCGACGCCTCGGCTTCGAGTGCCGACCGTTGTCTGGCCGGTACGCTGCAATACCGGTTCTGCGTCAGCGCAGACAATGATTGCCACGATCCCGGGGATACGATCCTCCGGAGCTGGTCGGACAACCCGGTGCTCGTCGTCGCCCCCGGCTTCGACACGAGTTATGCCGTCGAGGTCCGTTGCTCGTCGCTTCCCACCTGCATCGGACGGACGCGGATCGACGCCGTGGTCGACTCTCCCGGCTCACCGAACCGGATCAAGTTCACCACGCCGTTCAACCCGGCCTCGCCAACCACCGGCGAGAACACGATCACGTGGTCGATCGCTGTGCCCTTCGCCTTCGGCGAAGGCGAGAGCCTCGGTTCGGGTGGAGGGCAAGTGCTGACCGGCGATTGGATCAAGGGCGACTTCACGACGCCGGCCACCATCGGCTTGTTCGTCGAACAGTCGTGCGATCAGACCACGGGCACTGGGTTCGACATTTCGGCCTTCGGCAATCCGCCGCCGAACAGCGGATTTTATTTCCTGGCCAAGCGCGACGGGATCGCGCCGATGATCTCCTCGCCGCAGTTGATCAACGACATCACTTGGCGGAATTTCCCGACGACCGCTAGCGAGGCGAGCCGGGACGTGCAGTTGAATCCGAACCCGACGCCCGATCCGGGCTGCCCGTGACGGCGCGGGCAAAGGCGTGAACCTAGAGCAGTCGCGGCAGGCAAGCGGCGAGGCGTTCGTATTGCTCGGGAGAGTTGTAGGCCTGGGCCGAGACGCGAAGTAGACGCCCTGGCGGCGCGGGCCAGGCGAAGACCGGAACCTCGATGGCATGGCGCTCGAACAGGGCGCCATGCAGAGTTGCCGCCTCGCCCGGGGGCAGCGGAACCGCGGCGAGCGAGCCGATCATCGACTCGGGCGTCGGTGGCTCGATGCCCAACGTCTCGCAGAGGAGCCGCCGAGCCCCGAGCACCAGACCGCGATTGCTGTCGCGCAGCGCCGCGATGCCGCCGGGGCGCAGTCCTTCCAGGAAACGAATTGCGGCGGGGATCGCCAACGCCGCGGTCGGGTCGCCGGTGCCCGTCCAGTCGAACTCCAACTGGAAACGGGAGCGGTCGCGGCGTTCGGAGCGCGCACCGTGGCTGATCACCAGCGGGTGAATCGCCGCCTGACGATCGCGCCGCACGTGCAGAACCGCGGCCCCCTTCGGGGCGCAGAGCCACTTGTGCGCGTTTCCGACCCAGAAGGCCGCGTGCAGTCGGTTCAGATCGAGGGGCAACATGCCCAAGGCGTGTGCGCCGTCGACGAGCGTGTCGATCCCGCGATCCGCGAGTCCACGAACGACCTCGTCGACCGGCCAGACGAGCCCAGTTGGACTCGTCACATGATCGATGACGGCCAGGCGCGTGCGCGGCGTGATCGCGCCGAGCATGGCTGCGACGACCTGCGTCGGATCCTCGATCGGGAATGGAATGTGCGCCGTGACGATTCGAGCGCCGCCCCGCTCCGCGAGGTGCTCCATCGCGTTGCGACAGGCCGGGTATCCCTGGTCGTGGAACAAGATCTCATCGCCCGGGCCGAGCGCGAGCGAGCGCAGAATCGTGTTCACCCCGGCCGTCGCGTTGGTAACGAACGCCAGATCCTGAGCATCCGCGCCCACGAACCGGGCGATTTCAAGCCGTGCGCCGTCGAGCAGCCCTTCGATCTCACGAAGCAGGAACGAAACCGGCTCACGCTCCATCCGTCGCCTCAATCGGTCTTGTTCGTCCAAGACTAGTTGAGGACAGGCACCGAACGAACCGTGATTCAAGTAATCTACCGCGGGATCTAGGAGCCAATGGCGGGCATCAGCATGCATCGGCAGAAGTCTAGTCGAATTCGCCGCCGTACGGCACGCCGGCTGGACCCCGCCGGTGCCACCAGATAAATTGACCGACCGTCGGGAGTGTGAAAATGGGGACAGTCCCCTTATTGATCGGTCTGGCACTGCTTGCGGGGGGCGCGGCCGAAGATGGGCCCAAGGGGCTCGAGCGCTTGGCCTCGGTCGTCGGCCGATGGGAGGTCGAGTACCGCTGGCCGGCCGAGGCTGGGCGCGCGGCAAGAGTCTCTCACGGC
>JANNRU010000491.1:0-2751 GCA_031401755.1 Acidobacteriota bacterium
CGATTTTCGATCGAGTGTTCGCGGGCGATTCGACCTGAAACGCGGATCTTCCACGGTCGCTATAATGATCGCTTTCCGCGAGCGGAGGCCTTCCGATGTGCGGCATCGTCGGGATTTACGGGCACGCCGAAGCCTCGACCCTGGCCTACCTCGGTCTACGGGCTCTGCAACACCGCGGACAAGAATCGACCGGGATCGTCGCCGCCGACGGTAGTGACTTTCGTCGCCACGCAGGGATGGGCCAGGTGGCCGAGGTCTTTTCCCGCGACGCGCTAGAAGCACTTCCCGGACCGGCAGCGATCGGTCATGTTCGCTACTCGACCGCGGGCGGCTCGAATTCGGTCAATGCCCAGCCGTTGCTGTTGCGCCATCATCGCGGCCCGATTGCCATAGCCCACAACGGGAATCTGGTGGATGCCGCAGCGATCCGTTCGGAGCTCGAAAGCGGCGGCGCGATATTTCAAACGACGAGCGATACTGAAACCATCCTCCACCTGGCGGCGCGCGCGCGGCTTGCAGACGTTGTCGACGCGCTCGTCGACGCATTGCGTCAGGTTCGAGGTGCCTACTCGCTGGTGGTTCTAGTGCCGGGGCGGCTCGTGGCGATCCGCGACCCGTTGGGATTCCGACCCCTCGCTCTCGGACGCATCGACGGCGCATGGGTGGTCGCTAGCGAGAGCTCGGCCTTCGATCTGATTGGTGCGGAGAGGGTACGCGATATCGGGCGCGGCGAAGTCGTGGTCATCGATGTGGCCGGCGTGCACTCATTCCGGCCGTTTCCAGCGGAACGCGCCGCGCCCTGCCTGTTCGAACACGTCTATTTCGCACGACCGGATAGTCAGATCTTCGGCGAACCGGTGCAGCCGGTGCGTCAGCGACTTGGCGAGCGACTGTGGACCGAGCAGCCTGCGGACGCGGATATCGTCGTTCCCGTTCCGGATTCCGGCACCTATGCCGCGATGGGTTACGCACGCGCCAGTGGGTTGCCGTTCGAGATGGGCCTCGTTCGCAACCACTACGTCGGACGCACATTCATCGAACCGACGCAGCAGATCCGTAACTTCAGTGTTCGGGTCAAGCTCAATCCGGTTCGAAGCATCCTGCGCGGTCGGCGGATCGCGTTGATCGACGATTCGATCGTCCGCGGCACGACGAGCCGCAAGATCGTTCAACTCTGCCGTGACGCCGGCGCCACCGAGGTGCACCTGCGCATCTCGTGTCCGCCGACGATCGGCCCGTGCCATTACGGAATCGACACGCCAGACCGGGATGAATTGATCGCGGCAAATCAGGGAGTCGATGCGATCCGGCGTTATGTGGGCGCCGACAGCCTGGGTTACCTGGCGCTCGACGGGTTGCTCGCCGCCTGCGGCCGTGACGAAGATCGCGCGTGCACCGCGTGCTGGACCGATCGGCAACCCCTCGAGTTGCCGCGCGCCGAGGCCGAGCAGCTCGGACTGTTCGAGCGCGCGCGGACGTGATCTTGGCGGCGGCGAACGGGTTTTGCCCGCGGTCGTCGTCTGTTGCCTTCGGGCAACCGACCAGCTGGCCGTTCGCGAGCCGGCGCACGAGCATGAACACCGACGATGCCTGAGGACAGGAGCGAATCGATGGGTGGCGACGATCGAAATCGGCAGCCCGCCACGGGCCTGCGCTACCGCGACGCGGGGGTCGACATCGACGCCCAGGACCAGGCGCTGCGTGGGATCAAACGGCTCGTCCGGGAGACCCGAACCCCCGGCGTCCTGTCGGAACTCGGCAGCTTCGGTGGCTTGTTCGCGGCGGGTTTTCCGGAAATGAACGAGCCGGTGCTGGTTTCGAGTTGCGACGGGGTGGGAACCAAGCTGCGCGTCGCTTTCCTGTCGGGCCTCCACCACACGGTCGGCAGGGACCTGGTCAACCATTGTGTCAACGATATTCTGGTCCAGGGTGCGCGACCGCTGTTCTTCATGGACTACTTCGCCACCGGACGCCTTGCGCCAAGCGTCATGATCGATGTCGTTTCCGGAATTGCCGCAGGTTGCCGCGAAAACGCCTGTGCGCTGCTCGGAGGAGAGACCGCCGAGATGCCCGGGTTTTACGCCGACGGCGAGTACGACGTTGCCGGGTTCATCGTTGGCGTCGTCGACCGTGGGCGGGTGATCGACGGCTCCGCAATCCGAGTCGGCGATGCCGTCTATGGTCTGGAGTCGGCCGGACTGCACACAAATGGTTATTCGCTTGCGCGCAAGATCCTGTTCGAGGTCGCCGGCCTCGCGCTCGCCGACTCGCTCGACGGCGTTCGGGAAACGGTCGGGGAAGCCCTACTGGCCGAGCATCGATCCTACCTGCGGCCGCTGTCCGTCGCGCTCGAACAGGATCTGATCCGCGGGCTCGCGCACATCACCGGCGGGGGATTGATCGATAACGTCCCGCGGATTCTTCCCGAGGGTACGGCGGCGCGAATCGTTCGCGGCAGCTGGCCCGTGCCGCCGTTGTTCTCGGCGATCGGGCGCCTCGGGAACGTCGCCGAGGACGAGATGTACCGCACCTTCAATATGGGGATCGGTATGGTCGTCATCGTGGAGCAAGACCGAGCGGCGGCCTTCGAATTAGCGCTCCAGGCCGCCGGGGAGGGCTGCCGAAGAATCGGCGAGATCGTACCGGGAGATCGCCGAGTGATCCATGCCTGGCCGTAAGCGAATCGGCATCTTGATTTCAGGGCGGGGGAGCAACATGGTCGCGCTCGTCGAGGCGATGCGCAACGGCGCG
>JANNRU010000492.1:0-10140 GCA_031401755.1 Acidobacteriota bacterium
CGTCGGTATGCTGTTTTCTCTTGGACATTCCCGGGACCCCCTTCAGAGGCAATCATGCCTCACTTTGGGGTGTCCACGAAATCGGGGGAACTCCAGTTCCCACCGGTTCGGACGGTCTTGGTCTTCAGCTTGACACGCAGAATGTCGCCCTTACCAAAGACAACCTTGCCGGATTGGACCCGTTCAAAGAAAGACTCGTCTTCAATGTCGGCAGTAAACACCGCATCACCATCCGTGAACCTCCACTTGTAGCGCTCTCGAAACGACAGCGTCACAACCTCGAACGCCGCGGTTCTCTCGGATTCTGATTCCGGCGGGGAATCAATCTCTTCGTACACTTCAGGGTCGAAATAAACAATGTCGCCTTTTGTTACGAACTCGACCTCCGTATTTCCCCTCATGATCGACAGACGGTCAATTCCATCCGCTCGAACTGGACTAATAACGTTCGGGAGAGCCCGCTGCACTCCGATATCGTTGAAGATTTGAACGATTTGTGGCTTGACCTCTACCGACTCTCCGGACACTTCGATCTTGATATTCCCATTCGAGATCCTTGTCAGATTCGTCGGCTTTCGCCCACGAAGCCACTTGATAACCTTGATGAGACTAACTCCGGCAACCCCCCCGCCAAACAGGAGTTCGCATAGCTCCTTCGCGGTCGCATAGTCTTCGCCCTGAAGGAATGACTTTGTTGCCTCATAGATGCTTTGAGCGACCTCTAGGTCAACCGAGAATGACCCTTTTTCTGTTGCCTTTACCGAAACCGACACCAGAGACTTCTCGCCATAGGCGGCCTTACTGGCGCTCTGGAGAAGTTCACCTAGGGCCAACAGGGCCGGGGCCAGTTCGCGGACGTCCATCGACCCGGCGTCTAGCGCCGGTCCCTGGAAACGGATCTGAATCGATTCCCTACTGGGCACGAGCAAAGGATATCCTAGAATCAAACTGAACCATTACCGTGAAAGGGTCTCGATTGACACTGGCGAGCGTCGAAAATAGACTGGCCCGTTCGAGATGCCCTTGCGCGATCGTATCTTCATCGAAGGAATCAAGTTCCACGGCTTCCATGGCTTGACGCGTATGGAACGACAATTCGGCGTGCGCCTTGCCGTGGACGTGTCGTTGGAACTCGACCTCGAAGCCTCCGGGCGGCATGACGACGTGCGGCGCACCGTCGACTATCGTAAGGTCCACGCGTGCGTCGTCGAGATCGGTCGCGGCGCGTCCCACCACCTGCTCGAGTCCTTCGCCCTGACGCTGATCGACAAACTGTTCACCGAGTTTTCTGCCGACCGGATCCGCGTTCGCGTGCGCAAGGAGACGCCGATTCTCGACGGTATCGTCGACGGGGTCGGAGTGGAATTGACTCGCGATCGTCCTGCGAAGGTCGCAAAATGAGGGTTCGACGGCGTTTTCGCTTCGAAGCCGCGCACCACCTGCCCCACCATCCTGGAAAATGTCGTGACCTGCACGGCCACTCCTACGAACTCGTGGTGACGGTCGACCGGCCTGTCGACCCGACGACCGGGTTGGCCATCGACTTCTCGGATCTCAAATCGGTGGTGCAGCGCGAGGTGGTTGCATTGCTCGACCATCGGCTGGTCAACGAACGCATCGACAATCCGACCGCTGAGGTCATGGCGGTCTGGATCTGGCGTCGGCTCATCGAGCATTGTCCGGGACTAGAAGAGATCGAACTACACGAAACACGCGATTGCAGCGTGATCTATCGCGGAGACTAACTTTCGGTGGACGCAACCAAGATGGAAGCCGGGATCCGATTGTTTCTCGAAGGGCTCGGCGAGCGATTCGAGGGGGACGACCTCGCCGCGACGCCCAGGCGCGTAGCGCGGGCCTGGGCCGACGATTTGGCTTCGGGTTACGAAGTCGATCCGTTAGGCGAGCTGGGCTGGACGCCGATCGATCGCGGGCGTGGTCCGGTGGTCGTCCGCGGATTGAGTGTTGCATCGATCTGTGTCCACCACCTCTTGCCCTTTTCGGGGGTTGCACACGTCGCCTACCTGCCGGACCGCCGTCAGGCCGGGCTCTCCAAGATCGGCCGCATCGTCGATGCTCACTCACGTCGATTGCAGACCCAAGAACGCCTAACCGCGGCAATCGTCGACACCTTGACCGAGGGCCTGCAGCCGGTTGGCGTACTCGTCCAGATCGAGGCCGAGCACACTTGTATGTCCCTTCGTGGAGTTCGCAAGGAACACAGCACGTTCGTCACGGTTGCAGCCTCGGGGATCTGGGAGCGCGACCCGACCACCAGGGCCGAGGCGCTCGGCCTTTTCGGTAGCGGATCGGCGCTCGGGCCTTCGCGGTAGGCGGTGCGCACCGCCGGGGTAGCGCTCGCCGTGATCCTTGCCGTGCCCGCGGCCGCGCTCGACGTCGCCCAGTCGAGCGCACCCCCCGGCGCGGAGGGCGCGTTGATCGCGGCCGGTATGCGTCGACTCGCCGGAACAGGAGCCGTCGGCGAACATCTCGTGCGGATCGGTCTCGAGCCCGCCCATCGCGTTCGCGTCACCAGCAATCGCCCGTTTCGCATCGTCGATCCGCGAGACGAACGGGCGGCGTGGCTGGAGAGCTACTCGGGTGAAGTCTGGGTGCTCGCCGAGGGCGGTCCGGAGGGCGAGATCGCACGCGTCTACCGGGTGCAAGCCGGGGCTTTTCAAGACCAGGACGCCGCCGAGCTCGAGCTTGCGCGGCTGGAATCGTTGAGCGGTGCTTCGGGAATCGTACGCCGCGACCCGGATCGTGGGGTGTGGCGTGTGCGGCTCGGGCGCGAGACCGACCGACTGGCGCTCGGGCCACTCGTTGCGCGGCTGCGTGCGGCGGGTGTCGAGGGGGGCTGGATCAGCGAAGAGCCCGCGACCACGGCCGAAGGTGTCCGATTGCGTTTGGTCGATCCGCGCTGGGAAAGCGCGCTCGTCGACGGCGTGCGACTGGCCGTTGTTCCCGCGCTCGGCGCGAGGATCCAGATCGACGGCAAGGCCTATCGCGGCGTGATCGAGTTGCGAATCGATGCGGCCGGGCGCGTGCGGCCGATCAACTGGATCGAGATCGAAGAGTATCTTCGAGGCGTGGTCCCGTCCGAGCTCGGACCTGCCGCGTGGCCGCAACTGCAGGCGCTCAAGGCCCAGGCCGTGGCTGCCCGCACCTACACCTGGCGCAAGCTCGGACAGTTCGAAGACGAAGGCTTCGATCTCTGCTCGACACCGAGGTGCCAGGTCTATGACGGCGCCGACGTCGAGCATCCGCTTTCCGATCGCGCTCTCACTTCGACGCGAGGCGAGATCCTGACTTGGCAACGTAGGCCCATCGAAGCCCTTTACACATCGACCTGCGGGGGTCACACCGAGGATGCTCGATCGGTTTTCCCCGAGCACGACGAGCCCTATCTCGTCGGGGTTCCGTGCCGGGCCGAGGCGTCGGCGCTTGAGGCTCGAACCGCTGTGATCAAGGGTCGCGGGCTTCCCTACCTGGTCGATGAGACGGGAACTGCTGTCGGCCGCGCCTTCGGGTTGCTTGCGGCGGCGGGAGTGATCGATCCTGGTGCAGACTGGCCGGGGCGGGCACGGGCCGCCCTCGACGCGCGCGAGTTGCGGTCGTGGACCGCCGCTTTGGCCCGAATCGCCGGACGCCCACTTCCCGATGCCCCGCTCGCAGAGTTTACGACGCTCGGAGCAGCCGCGCAGCAGTTGCTGTCCGATCTCGGTTGGGACCTGCGTTCGAGCCTGCTCCTCGCCGAGGACGACCTTGCCGCACTCTTGCGCGATGCGCAGGCCGAGGCCCTCCCCACGAGCGAGCGCCGTGCGCTCGCGTATCTTGGCGCTATCGAGGCCTTGGGGCCGGGAGCGGACGGGTCGTGGCTGGCGAGCGCGCCACCTAGCCGGCTGCGGTTGCTCCCAGCGCTGGCGCGGGCCGGGGAGAGCTGGGACGCTTTCGGGCTGCGTTCCGCCACGTTCGTCGCCTTGAGCGAAGGTCGAATCGCGCTGACGCGTAACGGGGAACCGTTGCGGCTGCCCCTGGCCGCGCGGCCGATCTTGATCGGTCGGATCGGCGGTCGGAGCCTGCTCGCCCCCGAGCTTCAGCTGTGGCCCGGCGACCGCGTGAGCTACCGCACGAGCGACGGGATCATTGATTACATCGAGCTCGAAGCGCCCGTGAAAGGCACGGCGGACGATCGAATCTCGCGCGACTTTTCGTGGGAACTCCGGCGCACACGCGCCGAGCTCGACCTCGCGCTCGGTCGCCGCCTCTCCGTCGGCGGGTTGCGCGACTTGCGCGTGCTGCGCCGCGGTGTTTCGGGGCGAATCGTCGAGCTTGAGGTCGTCGGGAGCGCCGGATCCCAGACCCTCCACGGTTTCAATATCCGCAAGTCGCTCGAGTTGGGGAAAACCTCCGACCTGCGCGAGACGCCGAGCACGATCGAACTGCAGCGCGGTGCCGACGGGGAGATCCGAGCCGCCGTTTTCGCGGGCAAGGGCTGGGGCCACGGGGTCGGAATGTGCCAGGTCGGGGCCTACGGTATGGCCGTCCGCGGCCGCGACTACCGTGAGATTCTCGCGCACTACTATCGCGGGACCGCGATCGAGCGGCTCGACGACCCGGCTCGTTGACGGCGCGCCCGCGGCTTCTCGTCCTCGTCGGCCCGACCGGAACCGGCAAGTCGGCGTTGGCACTGGAGCTTGCCACGCGTCTGGGCGGTGAAATCGTCTCGTGCGACGCGTTCCAAGTTTATCGGGGTCTGGAGATCGGTACAGCAAAACCGACCGTCGACGAACGGCGTCGGGTGGTCCATCACGCAATCGATTGCGCCGATCCGCGGCACGGGTTCTCGATGGTCGAGTGGGAGCGGATCGCGTCATCGGCGATCGCCCAGATCGCGGCTCGCGGCGCGGTGCCGCTCGTCGTCGGCGGAACTGGACTCTACGCCAGAGCGCTCTTACGCGGCTTCATCCCCACGCCCAAGCGCGACCTGGCTTTGCGCGAGCGGCTGCAGCGGGTCGCCGCGCGTCGCGGCGCGGCGTTTCTCCACCGCTGCCTTGTCCGCCGGGATGCCGCTTCGGCGTCGCGGCTGCACCCGGGTGACACACAGCGCATCATTCGGGCGCTCGAATTGGCCCGAGGCGGTTCGAACTGGAGCGAGCGGCTGGCTCGCGCCGGGAACTGGGCCACGGGGGAAGAGCGCTACCCGACATTGAAGATCGGGCTCGATCGAGACCGCCTGCGTCTCAATTCGATCCTCGATGCGCGGGTCGACAGGTTTTTCGAACGCGGTCTCGTCGCCGAAATCGAAGCGCTTCTGGCTGCCGGCGTGCCGCCCGAGGCCAATGCGCTTCGGGCGATCGGCTACCGCGAGGTCGTTCAGGCCCTGCTCGCCGGAACGAACCCCGGGGAGACTCGTGATCAGGTCCGCCGCCGTACCCGTGCCTACTCCAAGCGACAGCGGACCTGGTTTCGACGGGAGCGTGATCTCGAGTGGCTCGACTCCGATCGATCGGTCGTTGAACTGGCCGAGCAGGTCGTCGCGCGCTGGTGATATACTCGCGGCCGTTATGAAGGCTTCGGATCAGCAGGTGGAGGCCAGAATGGACACCGACACACGGAACCTGCAGAACGACTTCTTCAACGCCGCGCGCAAGGATCGATCGGTCGTCACGGTGTTCCTGGGGAACGGGAAGAAACTGACGGGACGCATCAAATCCTTCGACAAGTTCACGCTGCTGCTCGAAAGCCACGGCAGCGAGCAGATCGTGTTCAAACATGCGATTTCGACCGTGGCCTCCGGTCGTGGGGGCCATCTGCCCGGTGACGATGCCCCCCATCGGTCCGGCGAGGAGATGGCCGATGAGCGGCGACCGGCCGGCATCGACGATTGATCCGGGGAGCCTCCACCCGCCCAGCGGCCGGGGCCCTTCGCAAGGTGCTGGTTCACCTCAACCTCGCCAACCAGCTGACCTTCCTGCGGCTCGTCGCGATTCCGTTCTTCGTCTTGGCAATTCTGAACGGCCGGTTCGAGGTCGCCTTGGTCTTGTTCATCGGGGCTTCGGTCACCGACCTGTTGGACGGACTGCTCGCACGGTACCTCAAGCAGCAAACCCTGCTGGGCGCCTATCTCGATCCGGCGGCGGACAAGCTGCTCCTGACCTCCGCGTTCATCCTGCTCACTGAATACCCGTCGATGTTTCAGGAGTTACCCCTGACCCACCGGCTTCCGCTGTCACTGACGATTCTGACGATCTCCCGCGACGTGCTCATCGTTTGTGTCGCCCTGGTCTTGTTTCTGGCCTATCACCAGACTCGGTTCCGCCCGTCGATCTGGGGCAAGCTCACTGCGCTCTCGGAGAACGTCACGATCGGGTGTTTTCTCCTCGCCAACTCCTTCGAACGCGGGATCGCCGTGCTGACTCCGCTGGTGACGCTGACGCTCGGTCTGACCCTGATCTCCGGGTTTCACTATCTCGGACGGACCATTCGCCGGATCGGGACGGGTGACGGACTCGGGACTTCGCAATCGTCCGCCTCGTGAGTCCGGGCCACGTCGACCTCGATGCCGACTCGCGGCTAGCGCTCGACTTCGACGGCGTCCTCGCCGCGGTCGCGGGCCATGCACGCACCGCGATGGGACGCGACGGGATCCTTGATCTCTTCCTGTTCGCGGACGCGGCCGGGGCCATGGCCGAGACCGCGACGGTTTCCGAGAGCTGGCGGCAATTGGAGCGTGAAGGGAGCTTGATCCCCACCGGTCTGGCCGATCCACGCCCAATGCTGGCCGGGCTCGCGGTTCAGGGAGTCACGCTCGAGGCGCGCGCACTCCGTGACCTTGCGGCCTCGGTCCTAGCGGCGAGCGAGCTCGGGCGAAGGCTTGCCGCTCTCGATCCCGCCGATTTCCCGCGGTTGTACGAGATGGCGCCGGGAATACCGGATCTCGCACGGGAGGCCGACCCGATCCTGGCCGGGATCGATGGCGAGGGCCGTCTGCTTGACGCGGCGAGTCCCGAACTTGCGCGTCTGCGCCGCGCCCGCGCCCGGCTCGCCGAACGATTGCGCCGGTTGCTGGAGCGCATGGTGCGCGAGCCCGGGCGCGACGATGGGATCCGCGACGACTTCGTGACCCAGCGCAACGGCCGTTTCGTGGTCCCGGTGCGCACGGATGCGCCGCACGCGTTGCGCGGGATCGTGCACGCGACCTCGGCCTCGGGGGCGACGCGATTCGTCGAGCCATTGGAGACCGTCGAGCCGAACAACGAGCTCGTGCGTCTGGAAGAGCAGGAACTGGAAGAGGAGCGCCGATTGCTCGCGCTGTGGAGCGACGGATTTCGGCGTCGCGCCACGGAAGTCGATCGCTCACTCGCCGGTCTTGCGCGCGTCGACGCTTTGGAGGCGCGGGCGCGATACGGTGCCGAGTTGAAGGGTACTGCGGCTGAGATCGTCTCCGGTGGGCCGATTCGCGTGCGCGGGCTGCGCCATCCGCTGCTCGAGCGGCGGCTCCGCGAGCACGGCGGTAGCGCGGTGCCGCTCGATCTCGACTTCGACCCGGCGGATCGCGCGCTCGTCCTTTCCGGACCGAATACCGGGGGCAAGACCGTGGCCGCGAAGAGCCTTGGCCTAGCCGTGCTCTCGGCGCACGCCGGAATTCCCGTTGCGGCTGACTCCGCCAGCCTGCCGCTCTACCGGCAGGTGCGCGCCGACATCGGCGATCACCAATCGATCGCGTCTGATCTGTCGACCTTTTCCGCCCATGTCCGCGCCATCTCCCGCTGCATCGCCGACGTCCGCCAACCCGCGCTGCTGCTGTTCGATGAATTGGGGACAGGCACCGAACCGAGTGAGGGTGCGGCGCTGGCCCAGGCAGTCCTCGAGGCCCTGCTCCGTCCAGGTGTGACGACGGTGGCGACGACGCACCTGGCCGCGATCAAGGCCTGGGCCTTCACGACGCCCGGCGCTGCGAGTGCGGCGATGGAGTTGAACTCCACGACGCTCGAGCCGACCTATCGGGTGCAGATGGGGGCCGCAGGTACCTCGGCGGCACTGGCGATCGCCGTGCGCCTCGGCCTCGACCCGCGGATCGTCGCTCGCGCGCGGGAGTGTCTCGGACCGCAGGCGATCGAAGCCGAAACCTACCTGGTGCGCTTGCGCGAGTCGCTCGCTGCGCTCGAAGGTGAGCGCGCCCAAATTGCCGAACGCACGCAGCAAATCGAAGACGAACGGACCCGCTGGACGCTTCGACTCGATCTCGAAGAGCAGCGCCGCCGCGACGGGGCGGCGGCGGCGCTCGAGCGGGCGCTCGTCGATCTGCGCCGCGAGGGACGGCGCGAGTTGGACCAGATCGTCGACAAGCGCGAGCAGGCGCGAGCCGAGCGACGCCTGGCCGCTGCCGAGTCGCGAATCGCCGGCGAGAAGCGCCGCCATCAGGCGGAGATCGCTCCGGGAACCGCCGAGGGGTCGCAGCGGGACTGGCGTGAGCCGAGCGCGCTCGAGGCGGGCCAGGCCGTCTGGGTGGGATCGATCGGACGCGAGGGGATCGTCGTCGAGGCGCGAGGCGAGCAGGTTGACGTTCGCCTCGGCGCCTTGCGCCTGACGGTGCGCCGCGATGACCTACGGGTGGCACCGGCCGGCCAGACCGCCGACGAGCCACCGGGGGTTTCGGCCCGTATTGCCGGCCGCACGCGGCCCGACGATCGCGACGAGACCACCCAACGGGAGATCAACCTCATCGGTCGACGGGTCGAGGAGGCGCTCGTTCTGCTCGACCGGTTTCTGGACGCCTCGGTGCTCGCGGGACACGACGAGATTCGCGTTATTCACGGCCACGGGACCGGCCGCCTGCGTGAAGCGCTCCGCCGTCACTTGGACGGCCATCCGCAGGTCCGAGCCGCGCGACCGGCAGGACCGGAGGCGGGGGGGGATGGGGCGACCGTCGTGGAGTTACGATGAGCAGAGCGTCTTGCGCGGCGCCGATCACGTCCGTGTGGTCCATCGATGGTAGTAGCGCGTCCCATCGCTTCGGGCTCAATGAGCGCGCCGACGAGTTCCCACTTAGCGGCAACGAGTTTGCGATGCCTGGCTAGGACTAGGTCGGAAGAGAAGACACAAGCCAGGTCGGCCGGCACCGTTCGACCCGCCGCCCTCGGCGGCAAGCCCACGCAGTCGGGAATCGCCCGATCGCCTAAAAACTGGAATAGCACCAATTCTAGAACTCTGAGCGCGGATTAGTTCCACCGCACCTTGACCCGCCTCTGTTTTTTCCGTATTTCAACACGGTCGGTTCCTGATGGACCGCCAAGTTAATAAAGATCGTGCCGCGGAGTCGGACGTCGTTCGACACGCGCGGCGCGAATGATTGCCTGGGCCGCAAAGTCGCAGCCCATCGGGGAGAAACGTGAGAGTCAATAAACGATGGATCGGAGCCGCGGTCTCAGCCGTAGCGCTGATCGCGGTCGGGTCGGCGAGAGCGAATGGATCGTTCCTGGTGTCCGTCGGAACGAGTTCGCTCAAGGTTCCCCATAACTTCGTCGGCGAATGTGCGCTGACGAACCACAACGCGAGCGGAATAATCGTCAATTCGATCAAAGTATTCGAATCCGACGGCGACGTACGGGTCTTGGCGACGAATGTGCTGGTCGCCCCGAACAAGACCGTGCGCTTCAGCTTCAGCGGCTTGGGCGATCGCTATCACTGCGTGGCGGCCGGCTATTACTGGGAATCCGGACCGACAACCAACGCCTGCGAAAGCGAGGGTATCGCCGCGCAGACCCGGTTGCTGCTCGACGTGCTGTTCAACGGTTCCTCGACCGCGGAAACGGAGGGCGACTGGATCACCCGGGGCGCCACCGAAGAAATCTGCGATGGTGTCGACAACGACTGCGATGGGGATGTCGATGAGGGCCTCGGGGTCGACGCAGATGGGGATGGCTACGACGGCCCTGGTTCCTGCCTGGCGGCGCCCGACTGCAACGACAACGATAGTTCAGTAAATCCTGAAGCACAAGAAAGCTGCGACGGGGTCGACAACGACTGCGATGAGGCTGTCGATGAGGACGACAACCTGTGCGGCGATGGAGACGTGTGTGTGGATGGCGCCTGCGTTGCGGCTTCGTTCTGCGGCGACGGGAACGTAGATCCCGG
>JANNRU010000493.1:0-18970 GCA_031401755.1 Acidobacteriota bacterium
GGTCACGATCGTTCTTTTCGCCGGCGTCCAGTTGATCATTTTGGGGACGATGGGTGAGTACCTCGGGCGGTTGTTTCTCGACAGCTCGGGTAGCCCGCAATTCGTCGTGCGCTACGTCAAACGGGGGACCGCCGAGCGTGAGTGAGTTCTACAAGAACCGCAAGGTCCTCGTGACCGGTGGCGTCGGCTTCATCGGCAGTAACCTGGCGGCCAGGCTCGTCGAGCTGGGTGCCGAGGTCGTACTGGTCGACTCGATGCTGCCGGCCTACGGGGCGACGCTGGACAACATTCGCGAGATCCGCGACCGGGTGCGAATCAATTTCTCCGATGTCCGCGACCAGCACAGTTTGAGCTATCTCGTCCAGGGTCAGGACCTGATCTTTAGCCTCGCCGGGCAGGTCAGCCACAGCGAGAGCATGACCGACCCGATGACCGACCTGGACGTGAACTGCCGCAGTCAGCTTTCGCTCCTGGAATGCTGCCGGGCCGGGAATCCAGCGGTTCGAATCGTCTTCGCCAGCACCCGACAGCTCTACGGCCGTCCGCAGTATTTGCCGGTCGATGAGCAGCACCCTTGCGTCCCGGTCGATGTCAACGGCATCAACAAGCTCGCGGCCGAGATGTACCACACGCTCTACCAGCAGGTGTTCGGAATCGACACGGTCAGTTTGCGCATGACCAACACCTACGGTCCGCGCATGGACCTGGCCAGCGACAAGAAAGGCTTCGTCGGCATCTTCGTCCGCAAGGCATTGCGCGGTGAGAAGATCCGCATCTTCGGCACCGGCGAGCAGCGCCGTGACTTCAATTACGTCGACGACGCGGTCGCGGCGCTGCTGCTGGCCGGCGAACGCGGCGAGCTGCGCGGCGGTGTCTTCAATCTGGGCCACGCGCGGCCGCGGTCGCTGCTGGAGTTCGTAGAGGTCCTGCAACGGTTGGCCAACTTCGAGTTCGAGCTCGTGCCGTTCCCGGACGACGCCGCAGCGATCGACATCGGCGACTATTACGGGGACTACGCCAAATTTGCGCGGGCGACCGGTTGGGAGCCCGAAGTCGATCTCGAGGAGGGCCTCGCGCGCACCTTGCGGTACTACCGCGGATGATTGCCTACTTCGACTATCGTCCCGAATACCGCAAGTATCGCGACGAGATTGACGAAGCGATCCGCCGCGTGATCGAATCCGGCCGATTGATCCTCGGTCCCGAGGTCGAGGCGTTCGAACGCGAGTGCGCGGCGAGTGTGGGGGTCGAGCACGGCGTCGGCGTCAATTCCGGAACCGACGCGCTGGCGCTGGCGCTCCGGGCGCTCGGCGTCGGCCCGGAGGACGAGGTGCTGACGGTAGCCAACGCCGGCGTTCCCACGATCTCCGCGATTCGCACGATCGGCGCCATCCCGCGTTTCGTCGAAATCGACGCGAATACCTTGCTGATGGATCCGGCGGGCCTCGAGCGCGCGCGATCCCCGCGGACCCGCGCCGTGATCCCGATCCACCTCTACGGCCAGCCCGCGCCTCTCGATCCGATCCTGGCCTTCGCCGTGGCCCACGGCCTGCACGTGATCGAAGATTGCGCGCAGGCGCAGGGAGCTCACTACCGCGATCGCCCGGTCGGGAGCTTTGGCGAGGTCGGCTGCTTTTCGTTCTATCCGACCAAGACGCTCGGCGCGTTCGGTGACGGGGGTCTGTGCGTCACCCGTGACGCAGGCGTCGCCGAGCGGCTACGCCTGCTGCGTATGTACGGCTTTGACGAGCGGCGACACGCGCGAATCGAGGGGGTCAACAGCCGGCTCGACGAAATGCAGGCGGCGATCCTGAGGGTCAAACTGCGACATCACGGTGAGATGATCGAAGAACGCCGGACGATCGCCGCGCGGTACCGTGCCGGGCTCGCGGGTTCTTCGCTGGGCCAGGTCGGCCTCGTCCCCGACGGGACTCACGTTTACCACCTGTTCGTGATCCGTTCAGCGGAGCGCGGAGAGCTGACCCGGCACCTCGGGGAGGCCGGGATCGGTTTCGGCACCCACTACCCGGAGCCGGTCCACACGATGGAAGCGTACCGTTTCCTCGGTCATCGGGATGGAGATCTGCCGATCACCGAGCGGGCGTGTGCCGAGGTCGTCTCGCTGCCGATGTGGATCGGGCTTCCGGACGCCGAGATCGATCGCGTGATCGGCGCGCTGGCCCACCAGCGCTGAGCCCGATCGAACCCGTGCGCGCGTTGGTCATCGGTCTGTTCACCGCCGCACTCGCCGTGGCCGGCTTGCTCTACGCCGGCAACGCGAATCACTCGCCGGTCCCCTGGGTCAACCACGACGTGGTCTATCACTCCTATCTCGGGTTTGCGATGCACGAGGGGGCACG
Source organism: Acidobacteriota bacterium (assembly GCA_031401755.1). Taxonomy (GTDB): domain Bacteria; phylum Acidobacteriota; class Polarisedimenticolia; order Polarisedimenticolales; family Polarisedimenticolaceae; genus JANNRU01. The sequence continues at coordinate 2,361 of JANNRU010000493.1, forward strand.
GCTCTACGTCGACCTCAAGGAGGACAACCCGCCCGGCTCGCCGTTGTTGTTGGGCGCGCTGGCCCAGATCGGCGACCGACTGGGCGTGCACGACTTCCTGATGCCGCATCTGTTCATTCTGCTGCTCGGTCTGGCCGGGCTCGGATTGATCGCGAACACGCTTTCCGGAACAGAAGACCGCTGGCGCTTTGCGATCTGCGCCTCGGCCTATCTGCTGGTGGTGATTCGCGGAAACTTCGCCAACAATTTGTTTCCCTGGACACCCCATCTGCCCTACGACTTCGGCCAGCGCGAGCATCAGTTCGCGTTGGTCTTCGTTCCGTACGTGATCCAGCGCCTCTCCGGGCGGCCGCTGCCCAGGGCCTGGCTCCTCTGGCCGTTCCTCGTCGGGTATATCGGTTTGTTCAAGCCGTTCTGGCCGCCGATGATCCTGCTCGTCGAGGGGGTCTACTCCGCGCGCGACTGGCGCCGCCGTTGGTCGGAACTGCTGTCTCTCGGCGCAGGTATGGCCGGCGTCTTTCTCTGGCTCGCCGTGCGTGCGCCGGCGTCGCTTCGAGCGTTCCTCGCCGAAAACGTCCCGATGTACCTGCGTGGGAGCTACACCTACTACGACACGAGCCTGGCCCAGTTCGCCGCGTCGTCCTTGCACGCACAGATGGTCGCGGCAGGGTTGGTGCTCTTGGTCAGCGGTGTGGCGGTGTGGCGACTGCGTCTGCTGCCGGGCCGCGACGTGGTCGTCCTCGTCGCCCTGAGTGCTGCGGCCTATCTGAGCGTCCTGCACCAGCACAAGTTCTGGTCCTATCACGCGATGGTCTATTTCGGCACGACCGTGACTTCTATCGGACTGTTGCTGGGAACGCTCGTCGTGCGACTGCCCCGTCCGCGCTGGCGCAGCGTCGCGAGCGCACTGGCGATCGGTCTAGCCCTCGTGGCCACCGCGTCGACGCTGCGTGGGACGCTGGAGATGTTCCAGGTTTTGCCCCCGTTGGGCAGTGAGTTGGTGCCGTTGATTCGGTCGTATCCTCGGGTGATGTTCTTCTCGATGTCGGTGACGACGACCTACGCACCGATGTTGTTGCGCAAGCCGCCCGTCGGTCCGTGGACCGTGCTCGTCGATCTTCCGGAGATTCTCGCCCTAACCGACGAGACGGAGCGCGACCGACGGCTGGCGAGCTACTCCAAAGGAATGAGCCGAGACATCGACCGTCTACTGCCGGACCTGCTCGTCTTCTCGCCCGAGACGTCGGCGTTGCCGCAGGCCACGACGCTGCACGGGCTCTTCGAGAGCTTCGGCGTCGTGCCGCGCACCGACTTCACCCGACTGTCGAGCGACGAGCTTCGCGCGCTGGATCCGCGCCTGGCGGATTGGTGCGTTTACCGTCGCTCTCGAACCGCGCGGGCCAACACGTAGAGCGACGAGCCGAAGGGCAGCCGGAACCGCCGGCTGATCTCGTTCTCGACGCGTCCGACAAGTGTCAACGGCAGGTTGATCCAAGTGGGCGGGGTGCGGACCCGAGAGGCGGTCGGCCTGCCGTCCCGCGCGAGCCGGCGCCGAAGCGACCCGTAGGCTCTGGCGAGGAGCATCCCCGGTAGCGGCAGCATCACGCGGTAGGACGCGTGCTCGACATTCAGACCGCAGGTTTTAAGGCGGGCTTCGACCTCTGCGAGGCGATAACGGTGCCGCGTGTGAACCCGGCGATCGTGCTCGCCCCTCAACCACTCGAAGGCAGGCAGGTGCAAGAGCAGCAGGCCGCCTGGTTTCAACGATCGCGCCAACTCGTTGAGCGCTCGCGTCTCGTCAGCCACGTCACGATGGTAGAGCACGTCGATGCAGGTCACCGCGTCATACTGCGCTGCCTTGAGCGAGATCGTGTTCAGGTCGGCGAGGCGAGCGGCGACGCCCCGTTCGCGGGCAAGGCTCACCGCCAGGTTCGAAGCGTCGAAGGCATCGACGAGGCCAAACTCGGCCAGACGCAACGCGAGCCCCCCCGTTCCGCACCCGGCGTCGAGCAACCTCGCGGGCTTTTTGCAACCCGCGGCCCGCAGCGAGGCCAAGACCAGGTCGTGGAGGCTCAGGAACCACCAGTGCTGGTCCTCGGCTGCGGCGAGGCTGTGGTACTCGTCGGTTTCCATCGGCGATGACCGACCGCTCAAGCCATCGGTGTCAACTGCAAGGCAAGAGTGACTGCGTGGGCCGGCAGGCGTCGGCGGCCGGCGGCCGCTCGGCCTGGCTCGAATCGGTACCGTAGGACCCTTCCTGCGTGAGCCCCTGAGGCACCACGAGATAGTACCGGCTTCCCGTGGCCGGGGTGACCTCCTCGACGCGATCCCCGTCGTCGTCGGTGCAATCGAGGCGTACGTGGCTCGTGAAGTTGCCAATCTCGCCCTCGTAGATCGCGTAACCGGTCGCATCCGGCGTGCACGACGGCGTGAAACTCAAGGTCAGGTCGCCCGGCGTCAGCGACGAGGAAGCGACGGTCAAGCGGTCGACGCGCCCGACCACGCTCGACAGCCCGAGCGTGCCGTCCCGCCGAACGTTTTGGGCGTAGATGTCGGTCGAGCCCGCCCGGTTGTCTTCCCAGGCGATCTTGGCCGAGCCCGCGCCGATCGTCACTGGATAGCGCGACTTGGCGCTCGAAGCCGAGGAGATGACAGCCGGGAGGGTGCCCCACATCGAGTTCCCGTTAGCGTTCACGCGCATCCCGATCAACCGATCGGTCCCGGACGGCTGATCGACGAGAAAGACCATCGCGCCGTCGTCGTCGCCCACGGTTCGCGGAAACGACTTGTAAGTGGTGTTGATGGGCAAGAGCGTGATCCCGCCCTCGCCCCAGAGCCGCGCGCCCGTGGGCGAGATCTTCTGCGCATTGAGGCCCCACTGTGACTGGGAGGTGTTGCGTTCGTTGTAGAACACGATCACCTCGCCCGTCGTCGGGGCCACCGCGAGCGCCGGATCGATGTGGTACAGGTTCGGGGTCGTCGAAACCGCGACGCCGTTGTGCGCGAAGACCTCGCTGCCGCCGGAAGTTAGGCGCTGCACGAACGAGTTGAAGAGACTGCCGTCGCTCCGATGCCACCACAGCCACGCGCCGCCGGTCCCGTCGGCGCGGACCTTCGGCGCGTAACCGATCGGAACGGAGAAAGCGTCGTAGACGCTGACCGCCGAGGCCCAGACCGCGCTGCCAGTCGGCGAAAATTTCTGCGCGCGCACGTGGCGGGGGCTCGAGAACGTCCGAATGTTTCGCAGCCAAGAGACGATCACGTTGCCGGCATCGGCCGCGACGAGATCAGCGAAGCCCGGGTCTTCACCGGCCGAGGTCACGACCGGGAGTCCTCCCGCGGCGAGGCGCGGCGTGCCATCGGGCGCGAGACGCTGCATGCGGACATCGCCATCACCCGAGGCCGGGTCGCGCTGCCAGACGAAAACAAGGTCGCCGTCGGAGGCCTCCGCGACGTGCGGGTTGGGCTCGAAGTCAGGATTTGACGAGAGCGTGACGCCGTCCGCACCCCAGAGAAACGCGCCGGTCGGCCCGATCTTGTAGGCGTGAATGTCCAAGTCGCCGCCATCCCGTGTGTCAGAGAAAACGATGACGGCGTTGCCCAGTGCATCTGCGATCATGTCCCAGCCGAAGAGCGCCGTATTTTGAGGATGGGCGCTGATCAGCAGCCCATTGTGCGGCCACAGCTCGACGCCTGCGGAGTTCAATCGTTGGAGTCGGACCTGGAACCCGCTAGGTGTGCCATCGAACCACGCAATCCAGAGGCTGCCATCGGAGTGGCTGGCGACGAGCGGAATCACTTCCCCGCCGGAGGCGTCGGCGACGGCGAGGTTGAGGGCTGGGTTCGAAGGCCATTGAGCGCCCGCCGGCAGCGCCGCGACCAGCGCTCCGAGCACGAGGATCCGACACAGAGATCGTAACGGGTTCATCCGGCCTCCATCGCCCGTCCGATACGAGCATCGCACTTATACCGGTAGAATGGGGGGCGCGACAAGCGGAATCGGCGACAGGCGCCGAACCGCCCGGCCCCCCCCGCCGGGGGGAGGGGCTTTACCTAGTCCGGTCCGCGGAAGTCACAGACTACCCGACCCTGCCACGAGTCGACCCGTGCGCCCAGCAGTCTCGCCAGCTCGATACGACGAGCTGCCACGGAATCTTCGGGGAAGATCACGAAACCGATCCGCTGCCGACCCAGCGCCTCACGGCGAGAGGCGAGCGCCGACGCAGGGTCGCCCGCGGACGCCCCGAGGACTCGCTCCGGATCGAGAAAGTCGGCTTCTAGCTCGAACGAGTCGAAACCCGGAGCCGCGCGCAGCGAGAGTCCCCAAATAAACGTCAACGGCTTGCCGTGCTGCGTCTGAGCAAGCAAGGCGGAGAGGTCCCCGGTCAAGTCCATGACCGCGATCTCACCCGTTGCGTCGGTCGGTGCACGATACGCCGGGTGCACGGTCGGAAGCAGCTTTTCGGGCCACGGGGGCAGTGTTTCGACCAAGATCGCCAGCGTCACCAGCGTTGCGAACACCGCGCGATGGCGCTCGTTGCGGAAGCGCTCCGACACCCAGCGAATTCCCAGCGCGGCGACTATGGCGAGCAGCAGCACGGCAAGCGGGAAGATGCGCGTCGGATCCCGTCCCGCGCGAAACACCGGCAAGAGCTGATACAGCAGCATGTAGGGCAGCGGGACCCCGGTCGCCCACGTCCCGCTCACCCGCAGGTAGGGGCCCAGGGACAGCGTCAGAAAGAACAGGGCCGAGAGGCCCCAAAACGCTCGACCGCGCAGGGTGACGAACAGGCCGATGAGCGCGAACGCCGGGAGCAGGAGCCCCAGCGAGGTCTCGCTGCGCATGCCCCAGGCATCGGGATCGGGGTACTCACCGGCCGCGGCAAACCAATGCCCGTAGATCGGATGGAAGCGACTTGGGACGAGAAAGGACGCGAGCGCCGGGCTCCAATGGGCGATCTCCTCGATCTGGCGGGTCACGCTGATCCGCTCCTCGATTTGGAATGCGGTTTGCGCCTGCGGGAACAGCAGTGGCGCAGCCAAGACGAGGAAACCCAGCGCGCTCGCGCCGAGGTAGGCGAGCAGCGGTCGCGTCAGTCGACGGCCGATCAGCACGTGGAGCACCCAGACGCCCGAGAACAGCAGCAGAAACAGCGCGTGCTCGAGCGACGAGTAGAAGCAGGCCGTGAACCAGCCCACCAATGCGAGCGCCCGACGTGCGCCGGGCTCGTTGGTGATTCGACACAGGGCCAGGATGAAGAACGGAATGAACTCGATCGCCGAGACGCTCAGCCGGGCGGTGTTCAAAAAATGAAAGGGCATGAAGCCGAAGGCGAAGCCCGCCATGAGTGCGGCTGCGGTATTGCCGGTCACATGGAGCGCCAGGCGGTAGGCACCGACGACGCTCAAGAAAAACGACAAGAAGACCACGAGGTTGAAGGCTACGACGAGGCCGGTCAGGCCGGGGAGGACGAGTTGAATCGGCACGGAGATCAAGCTGTAGGGCAGCGGATACCCGTGGAACGCAAGCGACGTGCCGAACGGATGGTAGAGCAGGTCAGTCCAGTACGGACTCTCGAGCGCGAACAGCGCCGTCTTCGTCCACCAGAAGTTCCACAGAAAAATGTAGCTGTCCGCGCTGTCGTAGCTGAGCGCGCTGATCCGCGTGGTCGACAGGCACTGCGGGCCGACCATGACCAGTGTCGCCACGAACATGAACAGCCACGGCCGACATCGTTCCCACAACATCACGGCGTCCAGAATATACAAGTCGCCCGCCGCGTGGTCGGCCTTTCGCTATCCTAACGCCTCGAACCGCGAGGAAACGGCGATGGCCGCGGAGGAGGCATGGGCCGACGAGTGAAGCGAATTTCGGCCGCCGTCGTCCCCGCCCTGCTGACCGCGGCGATTTACTTTGCGATCGCCGGTCGGACCGATCTCCCCGCGGCCTGGTCGGCCTTCGCGGTTTTGCTCGCGGTCAGCGTGGCCAGCGTGACGCTGATCGATCCCGATCTGATCCGCGAGCGCCGCAATCCCGGTCCCGGCGGCACAGACCTGCGGACCGCCCGCCTCGGCCGGGCTCTGGGCCCGCTCGTGCTCGTCTTCGCGGCCCTCGACGTCGGGCGGCTGCACCTGTCGGACGGCGTTCCGCTCGGGCTGGCCTTCGCCGGCGTCGTGGCGTGGAGCCTGGGCATGGGGTTCGCCGTCTGGGCGCTGGCCGTCAACCCGTATTTCTCCAGCGTCGTCCGCTTACAGACCGATCGCGGCCATCGCGCGATCACGCGCGGACCCTACGCGATTGTGCGCCACCCCGGCTACGCCGGAATGTGCTTGGCACTGCCGGGCATCGGTCTCGCGCTCGGCTCGTGGATCGGTACGCTCGCACTCGCCTCCTTCGTGCCGTTGTTGCTCCGCCGGATCCCGCTCGAAGAGCGATTGCTCGGAGCCGAGCTTGAGGGCTATGCCGACTACATGCGGCGCGTGCGCTGGAGGATGCTGCCCGGCGTGTGGTGAGCGCGATCACGTCAGCCGCCCAGCAAACGCTCGACGTCGTCGGCTCGATCTGCCGCCCGAGTCGGATGCGGGTCGACGATCGTGACGTGTCCGACCTTGCGGCGCTCGCGCGGACGCTTACCGTAGAGATGGATCGCGGTTGAGGTGCGAGCGAGAGGTCTGAGATCGCTTGGCGGCGCGCCGAGGATGTTGATCATCACCGAGTGCCCGCGCGCAGCGGTTTCGCCGAGCGGCCAACCGAGGATCGCGCGCAGGTGGTTTTCGAACTGGCTCGTGACCGCGCCGTCGATCGTCCAGTGGCCCGAGTTGTGGACGCGCGGCGCGATCTCGTTGGCCAGCAGGTCGCCGTCGCTTTCGAACAGCTCGATCGCCAAGGTACCGACATGATCGACCGCGGCCAGTACGCTGGCCGCCATCTCGATCGCGCGCCCCGCGAGCGCCGGCGCGAGGTCCGGCGCCGGGGCGCGCGTGCGGTGCAAGATTCCGCCGATGTGATCGTTTTCGACCACCGGGTAAAAGCGGCACTCGCCGTCCAGGCCCCGCACGGCCACGATCGAAAGCTCGCGCCGGAAGCGTACGAACTCTTCGAGAACGCAGGGCACCCGATCCATCGTCGCCCACGCGCGGTCGAGGGCTTGGGCATCCTCGACTCGCGCCTGTCCGCGGCCGTCGTAGCCGAGTCGGCGGGTCTTGAGGATGGCCGGAAAGCCGATCTCGCCGCCCGCCAGCGCCAGGTCGCGAGTCTCCTCCACCGTGGACCAGCGGGCCGTTCGTATTCCGAGGCCCGCGAGAAACCGCTTTTCCGCCGCGCGGTCTTGTGCGTTGAGCAGGGACGCGGCCCCGGGCCGCACGGGTAGGCGTGCACCGAGGAATTCGACCGCAGCGACCGGCACGTTTTCGGTCTCCCAGGTCACGACGTCGACGCCACGGGCGAACTCGTCCAGCGTGCGTGGATCGTCCCAAGCGCCGACGATCAGGGGGCCGACGTCCGCGAAGGGCGAGTCCGCCGCCGGGTCGACCGCGCGGAAGCGCAGGCCGAGCCTGAACCCGGCGAGCGCCAGCATGCGCCCGAGTTGTCCACCGCCGAGCACGCCGACGACCGGCGCGCGCCCGTCCGCCGAAACGTCAATCAAGGCTCGGAGTCCGGCGCCGGTGGGATCGCAGGGTCGGGGGAGGCGAGCACGCGCTCGGTTTGGCGCCGTCGCCAAGCACGCAGCGCTTCACGAACGGCGGGGCGATGGGCGCCAAGGAAGGATGCGGCGAGCAGTGCGGCGTTGGTCGCGCCGGCCGTGCCGATCGCCAGCGTACCGACCGGAACCCCCGCGGGCATCTGAACGATCGCCAGCAGCGAATCGATTCCGCCGAGTGCCGAGGATTGAATCGGGACGCCGAGCACCGGGAGGATCGTCCCCGCCGCGAGCATCCCCGGCAGGTGCGCCGCACCGCCGGCGCCAGCGAGGATCACTTCGAGGCCGCGGGCCTCGGCCTCGGCCGCGTATCGCGCGAGCAGCTCCGGCGTGCGATGCGCGGAGACGACGCGCGTCTCGTGAGGGATTCCCAACGCTTCGAGCGTCTCGGCGGCGTGACGCATCGTCTCCCAGTCCGACCGCGAGCCCATCACGACGCCGACCCAGGGTTTCGAGGATGAGTTTCCCACGGTCGCGGTCTCCGCTTCCGGCGCGCCGCGCCGGCCGATCAAGCCGAGTGACTCCACAGGCTCCGGCAATCAGCGCCGAATGTCAACCCCAGGGGCCGCGAGCGATCCTGTCGCGCCATCCTGCGGGGAGGGCGTCGATTCGCCGGAAGAAGCCCAACGAGTCGATCTCGTCGGTCACCGCGAAAGTCGGGATGGCCACGAGTTGCCAGTCGCGATCGAACGCCGCCCCGCCGGAGTTGCCGGTTCCGATCGTCGCGTCGCTGGCGATCAACGACTCCGCTCCCCGCTGCGAGATGAACCCCGAGACGATGCCGCGGGTCAGCGTGATGTTGACTCGATAAGACGGACCTCCGAGGGACGGAAAGCCGAGCACCGAGAGCGGATCGCCCAGACGCGGTTCCGGCCGCTCGGCCAGTTCGAGCGCGACGAGCCCCAGCGGCGGACGGACCGGCTCGCCCTGAGCCGTTCGGACCAAGCGCAGCAGCGCCAGGTCGCTCGGGATGTCGATCGCGACCACCTCGGCCTCGAAGCGCGGACGGGGCGGGAGATCCGGGCGCTCGACGAACCCGACCGTGATCACGTCCGCCTGCGGCTCGCCGTCCAGGTCGAGATCGAGCACGTGCGCGTTCGTCAGCACGAGGCCATCCGAATGCACGACCGTGCCCGTCCCGCCGGACGACTCGGTCGCCAGCTCGACCGTGGCCGCGACGGCGCGGGCCAAGCCCGGCTCCAGCTCGCGGAGCGGGGCGAACGGTGGCAGCGCGAGCGTGCGATCCCACGGGAGCGGTGCGTTGAAGCTCACCCCCAAACGGACGCTATCGTCCTCGCCGAACTCCGGATCCTCTCGCGGGCCGAGGAGGATCTGAAGCCACGCCCGACCGCGTCGCAGCCCGGATTCGTTTTCGACGTCGAGCTGCTCGAGGTAGCGCGCGCTATTCGACTCTTGCTCTGCGTTCGCTCCGTCGGTATCGATCCGACCCGCGCGGGAGAATCGCAGGTCGTAGTCGCCATTCGCCTCGCCGAGGCGGACGTGCAGCGACCGCGCATCGGCCGGAATTTCGAAGGCGAGATTGGCCAGCTTCCCCTCGGCCACCCGCAGCGGTAGATCGATCCAACGTCCGGTCTCGATCTCGCGTACCGGAGCGGTCTGCCAGCGCGCGCTCAACGCGAACTGGACCGGAGCGTCGAGTCTACCGGCCGCGCGGACCCGCGCCGTCCAGCGCCCACCGTGGAGCCCATCCTGGAAGTCCACGCGGAGACGCTCGACGCCGGTCGATTCCGTGCGACTCTCAAACGGCGCGACGTCGTCGCCAGTTTCCGACTCGTCGGGCGCGAACAGCTCGAGATCGAGGCCGATCTCGGGGTCGTCGTCGATGTCGAGATCGAGCGTCAAGGCGACGACGTCCGTGGGCAGGTCGATCCGGAATTCGACCTGAGCCGTGCGCGGCGTGAGCTCTCCCCGCTGCGGTGCTTCGTTCTCTAGCGAGCCGGTCGCCGAATGCGGCGCGCAGGCCAGCCCCGCGAGCGCGATCGTCGCCAGGAATCGCCGCGCGTAGCGACCGTTAGCCATCGTGCCGGCGGAGTCTAGCATCGGGCGCTCACGGCAATCGCAGAAAGCCGGTAACATGCCGAGATGCCGCTCCGCTTTGATTCCCTGGCACCCGGCGATTTCGGCCTTCCCGCTGCGATCGCGGAGCGGGTGATGAGTCCGGCACTGGTGATCCGCTTGGATCGTGTGCGGCAGAACCTGGCGCGCGTCCTCGCGCACTTGCAGGGCCAGCCCGAGCGCTGGCGCGCCCACGTCAAGACCGTGAAGATCCCGCAGATTTTCGACGAGGTCGCCCGCGCGGGTGTGCGCAACTTCAAGTGTGCGACGACCCGTGAAGCCAACGAGCTTGCGGCAGCGCTCGAACGGAACACGATCGAGGGCGACGTGCTCGTCGCCTACCCGGCGCTGGGGCCGACGCTGGCGCGCCTGGCCGAGATCGCCCGCGAGCACCGGCAGACGCGATTTTCGGTGCTGGCCGAGGATCCGTCGGGTATCGATGCGATTCCCGAACCGCTCGGGATCTTCGCCGACGTGAACTCCGGCATGAACCGCACCGGGATTCCTGCGGGAGATCCGGCGACTCTCGTCGAGCTCGCTCGCCGCGCGGGTGCGCGCTTCCGCGGAGTCCACTGGTACGAGGGGCACGTCGGCGGGACGGACGCGGGAGCGCGTCGCGCCGCGGCCTTCGCCAGCTACGATCTGCTGATCGAACGGATCGAGCGGTTGGTCGAGGAGCGACTCGACGTTCCCGAGGTGGTCACCAGCGGCACGCCGTCGTTCCTGCACGCGCTCGAGCACGCGGGGCTGGCCGCCCTACCCGGAACGCGCCATCGCGTTTCCCCAGGGACGGTCGTGTTCCACGACTTGCGCTCCGAAGAAGAGGTTCCCGAGCTCGGACTGGTTCCGGCCGCGGTCGTGTTCAGTCGCGTGATCAGCCACCCGCGGGCGGGGTTCGTCACCTGCGATGCGGGAAGCAAGAGCATCGCCGCGGATGCCGGGGACCCGTGCGCTTACGTGCTCGGTCATCCCGACCTGCGCGCACACCGGCCGAGCGAAGAACATCTGCCGCTCGAAGTCGTAGCGGGCCCGCGCCCGCCGCGGGGGACGACGCTGCTACTCGTGCCGCGGCACGTGTGCCCGACCGTCAACCTGGCCGAAGCAGCGTTGCTGGTCGATGGGGACCGACTCGTCGGTATCGTCCCGGTCTCGGCACGGGCGCACGAGCTATGGCTCAGCGCGGAACGGCCGCGATGAACGCGCAGGGTCACCACGGGGCCGACGCACCGCGGAATCCGCCCTCCGTCTGCGCGAGCCAGCCGGCGTAGGCCCAGAGCGCGTCGAGATCCTCGTTTGACAGCTCCGGATAGCTCGGCATCTGGAGGCGCTGGCTTTCAATGAAGCGTCGCGCGATCGGGTGCTCGCGCAGGCGCGGGAGTCCGCCCTGACGGATCCAGAGATCGAACTCGCCGCGATCGGAGACAAGGTCGGCGAAATCGACGCCATACCAACCGGGCACGTAGCCGGAAAGCGATCCCGGATTGGGCAGCCCGCCGGAGCCGGCGATTCCGTGACACGAAAAGCAGCTGCGCTCGAGCGCGAGCTGGCGGCCGCGCGACGCCGGCTCGCCGGCCGGCGGCACGCGCATGCCGGAGGCAACGAGGAACGCGGCCAGGAGCTCCTCGAGGTCGTCGTCGTCGATGCGAGCGCGATAGCCGGGCATCGCCAGCCCACCGTCGTCGGGGCGCGAACCGTCGAGGATGATTCGACGAACGTCGTCTTCGTCGTCGACGTGCATCATCCACTCGCCGCCATCCCAGGCCGGTACCGCCGCGGTGCCGGCGCGCGGCGCGGAGAGCCCTTCCCGACCGAGATGTCCGTGGCACGAAAAGCAGCCGAGCTCTTCGGACAGCCGCAGCCCGCGGCGGACGGGATTGGCGCTCCGCCATTCCATGTAGTCGCGACTCGCTCGGGGCCACAGCGCGAGTCCCGCGATCCCGATCGTGCCGAGGAGCACGAGAATCCAAGCCCGGTTTCCGGGATGGCGCGGAGGTCGATCGCGCCCCGCTGCGGCCACGGTCAATCGCTGGCGACCGCTCCCAGTTCGACGACGCGCTTCCAATGCGCATCCGAAACGGGAACGACCGACAGCCGAGGCAAACGCAGCAATTCGAACCCCGAAAACGCCCGATCGGACTTGATCTCGGCCAGACTCACCGGTCGCGCCAACGCTCGCGTCGGCTCGATGTCGACAACGACGAGCTTAGGGTTCGCCGATTGGGGGTCCGGGCGCGGCGACGCGGTCACGCGCGCCAGACCGACGACCGCCTTGACGCGCCCGGTGTGGTAGAACAGCAACGGATCGCCCTTCGCAAACGTGCGCAAGTTCTGGAGCGCCAGCGCGTTTGTGACCCCGTCCCAGACGGTCTGACCCGCGGCGACGAGTTCGTCCCACGCATATTCACTGGGCTCGCTCTTCAACAGCCAGCGCCGGCCCACTCAGCCCTCGCGCCGCCGCAGACTGCCGCCGATCAGCACGCCGGCCACGCCGACGAGCGGGTTGAGCCAAGCCACCCAGGTCGGCTGCTCGGCGTTCGTCGCCGCTTCTTGGTTTGAGACCTGGGCCGGTCGCGGCGTTGTTACCGGCGGCTTGGCCATTTGCAGCACCGCCGTGACCAGGCCGAGGACGAGCGTCAGGCTGGCCAGTGCCAGCACGGCCGGCTGCCGGCCGATCGCCACCGCCGTGAGTCCGCCGACCATCGCGGCGACGAGCGCGGCCAGAAAGCTCATCGCCAGCCAGGTGCCGTTCGGCTCCCACGACGCAGGCTCGAAGGAACCCTCGGCCCCGAGAACGACCCACGCGGCGGTGAAACAGGTCATCACCAGTAACGCCATCGCGACATACCCTGCGACGGCCCCGAGAATGGCGCGCCAAATCATGGTCAGCCCCCTTCGGCAGAGAGCATACACCGCGCCGCGCTAGGGACAGGCGTTCCCGGACGCGGCGATCCCGGCGTCGCGACCGGCGACTTGGCCAGCCCCGCCGGAGTCATAGCTCCCGTTGCCGCCTGAGGTCACCTCGCGGACCAGGAACCAGAAGCCCTCGTCGGCCTCGGGAGTCATCGACGCGGCAATCTGCGTCCCGGTGAGGTTGTTGGTCAAGCACGCCATCGTTGCCTGCGAAAAATCGCCGTCGGTGACGTGCAGCGATTTGAGCACTCCTCGAACGACATCGTAGGACGAGGCGTTCTCGACGTCGGCCCACCACAGACCATTCCGGGAGACGCGCAACGTCAGCAAGTCGGAGAGGCCCGCGTCGGCGATCGAGAATTGCGTGATCGCAGTGTCGATGATGACGCGGTCGCCTTCGCGGGTGGCGGTGGCGACGACCCCGGGCGCGGCGTTGATCGCGTCGGCCAGCGCCTGCGCCACTTGCGCCGCGGTCTGGCCAGGGAGCGTGGTGATCTGGACGACCACACCGTCGATCGTCACCTGGACCGTCCCGCCCTGCGCCGGACCCACAAAAGCGACGAAGTGCTCCGCGTCGCAGCCGGTCGAGCAGGCGTCGCGTCCAACGAGGTTACCGTCGTCGCAGCTCTCCGTCGGGTCGATCTCGGAGTCGCCGCACTGCACCGTCTGGAATTGACGCATCATCTCGTGGTCTTCGTGCTCGAGGATGTGGCAGTGGTAGGCGAAACGGCCCTTGTAGTCCTCGAAGCGCGCGATCACGCGGGTGATCACGAACGGCTCGACCAAGACCGTGTCCTTCCAACCGGCCTCGTGGGCCGGCGGCGGAACGGGCGACCCGATCGGGGTCACCTGGCCGGAGACGATCGTGAAGTTCTGCCGGTCGAGGATCTGAAAGCTGACCAGATGCATGTGCATCGGGTGCGCCATGCCCGAGCGATTGATGAAGCTCCAGACCTCGGTTTCGCCGAGCTCGGGGTACTCGATCACGTCGTCCCAGACCAGGCCGTTGACCAGCCATCGACTTCCAGCGCAGGCGTCGCTGAACTTCTGTAACTCGAAATTACGGAAGACCGTGGCGTCGTTCTCGTCCAGGACCTCGATCGGCCGGAGCGTCGCCGGAATCGCCGCCGTGTGGCCTGTCTGGGCCTGCACGATGAACTTCATCACGTTCGGAATCACCCCAGCGCCCGGCGGACCCGGGTACGGCGCGGGGGCGTCGTTCGTGAGCACGATCTCAGTGCCAGGCGCGTAGGACGCGAAGTTGATGACGACGTCTGCGCGCTCACCGGGGCCGAGGAGTAACTGGTTCACCGGGGTCGGCGCGGGGAGCAGTCCACCTTCGGTGCCGATCACCTGAAACGTCGCAGCGTTCGACAGCGCGAGGCGGTAGTGCCGCGAACCCGACCCGTTGAGGACTCGGAAGCGGTACTTGCCCTGCGCCACGTTCAGGAACGGCCAGACCTTCCCGTTGACCAGGAGCTTGTCCCCGAAGAAATGCTCTTCCAATGCTGGCGGGTAGTAGAACGAGCCGTCGGCGTTGAACTTGCGGTCCTGGATCACGAGCGGGATCTCGTAGCTGCCGCTGGGCAAGCCCAAGGACTGCTCGGTCGCATCGCGCAACAAATAGAAGCCGGCCAGGCCGAGATACACGTTCAGTCGCGTGATACCCAGGGCATGGTCGTGGTACCAGAGCGTTCCCGGGACCTGATGGTTCGGATAGACGTAGCTCGAAGACGAACCGGGCAGGAAGGTCAACTCCGGGTAGCCGTCGAATGCTTCCGGGACGTGGGCGCCGTGCATGTGGACCACCGTGCGGGCGGACGGGCCTGCCATGTCCGGCCCGTGCGGGCAGAGATCGACGTCCAGTAAGTGGTCGGATCGCAAGTTGCCCAGACCGTCGCGCAACTGGTTGGCCCACTCGACCGTGACCTGCTGGTCGACCGCGGCCTCGATCGTCGGGCCGGGGTAGGAGTTACCGTAGCCCCAGACGCGCGTCGCGGGCAGGTCGCGATGCAGGGTCTGGGCGAACTCGGTCATCTCGATCCGGTAGTGCGCGGCGCCGCCTGCAAACCCGGTCAGCGGCGTGGCCACGGCCGGAATCGGCAGGGCATCGACGAACGGGGTCAGTTGAACCTCGCATTCGGCCGCGGCGCAGCTTGTGTTCGCGCCGTTCCAACTCCCGAAGTTGCCGGAGCAGTTGTCGAGGGTTCGTAGGTCGCAAGTACCGTTCGGGAAACAGCAGGCGCCCTGCGGTTGCGGGCACTGGTTCGGAGTGCAATTCGTGCCGTTGCCGGAATAGGTGCCTCCGCTGCCGTCGCACGCGCTCTCGGAGTCGACCGTGCAACTGCCGTTCGAGTCGCAGCAGGCGCCCGTCGGACCGGAGCAGGGGTTCGTCGGCGAACAGGTCGTCCCGTCCCCTTGATAGGTGCCGCCGGCCGTGGCGCACTGGGACGAGGACAAGATCGAGCAGGCGCCACCGCCCTGACAGCAAGCACCGGTCGCGGGTGGCGGTGTGTAGTTGAGGGTCAGTTTGGGCCGCTGGTTGGCATTGGCCCCTTCGCGGGCGTGGAAGCGCTTGGCCGTATGGTTCGCCGCTTCGTTGCCGAGGACGAGCCAGCCGAAATTGCTGGCGGGGCTGTCGAGCCAGCCCTGCACGTCGCTGACCATCTGCGCGGTCGAACCCCAGACCGGGGAAGTGCCGGTGCCGGCGACCGACACCGAAGCGCTCGATGTGCCCGAGTAATCGCCACCGGGATTCGTCCAGAACACGGTGCTATAGAAACGATGGAGCCACGTCGCGTCGCCGATTCCCGCGCCCGAACCGCCACCTCCCGACTCGCCGGCATCCGAGTCGGACTCGCCCCAGTCCTGGGTCAATCTCCGAAGCTCGGTGTTCTGCGGGCCGGCGGTGGTCCTGGATACGGTCATTCGCAGCGTCACGCTGGTCACGGTCGAGCCGGCGGGGACCGCGCCGGCGACGTTGAACGCGAGAATCGCGCGGCGGATCGCGGCGTTGTTGGTCTTGCCCGAAAAGATGTGCGGACCGCTACCGTTACTGCTCTCGCCGAAGATGTCTTCGTAGAGCGTGTTGTCCTTGCTCGGCTCGATCACCACCTGGTCGGCGCGCGTCGCGGAGAGCGCGCCCAGAAGAAAGAGAACCGAAAGGACCGAGGTGGACAGTCGCGACTGGCTCATGCACGCTCCACGGACGCCGCCCCGATCACAGAGGGCGGCCCTGACTTGTCCCAAATTTAGCGCCCCAAAACGCGCGAGGATCCGGTGCGACCAGGAAACACCGCGATCCTGCCCATCTTTATACCGCGTTGGGCCTTTCGTGCCACCCAGGATCGCGAGGTGCTGAAGTTATTCTTGATTTTCAGGGTCCCGATAGCGTCCGGAATCGGGCCCCGCTCAATCCGCGGAGGCGCGACCGTTCAAGAACAGCGAAAGGCGTCGCCGCCCGCCCACGTCGAGATCGACGATCCTCGCGGCGGCAGAGTACCCGCCCTGCGGCAACGGCCCAACGCCGACCACGCGGCAGGCGAGTGCGAGCGCGGCGCCTCCGTCGGACAACTCGAGCAACAAGTCGACGAGCTGACCGGGATCGAGCGGTCCTGCGAGCTCGAGTAAGACCCCACCCTCGCTCAGCCGCACCGCGGTCACCGGCTCGCTCGACTCGGCCGTTCGCGTGATCGCACCCGGAAGCGCGACCGCGACGCGCCGATGCGAGCGCGAGCTGTGGCCATGGAGTTCGACCCGGTTGCGACCCGCGGCCTTCGCCAGATACAGCGCTTGGTCGGCGGCGCGAATCAAACCCGCGGCGTCGTCGGCGTCGCCCGAGAAGGTCGCCACGCCGCAGCTGGCGGTCACGCCGAGTTCGCTCGTTCCCTCGCGGGCCCCGTGCCTTCGCCGTTCGAGCTCCGC
>JANNRU010000494.1:0-2708 GCA_031401755.1 Acidobacteriota bacterium
TCGAGGTCGATGAAGAGCGAGTCCGAGTGATCGCCACGGCGGTGGCCCCCTTGGAGGAATTGCGCGAGCAAAGAGCGGACGCGGTGCGGGTGCGGCTGGACGTCGCCGAATTGGATGTCGCCCTCGTCCGCAGACTGCGCAAGGCGATCGAAGCGCACCGCGGAGAAACCCAATTGTACTTCGAGATCGCTCGTCCAGGAGTCTTTAGTTTGCTCGTTCAGGCCCAATCCTCCTTCCGAGTCGCCCCGTCACGACGTCTGACCGAGGAATTGGAAGCGGTCGTCGGTCCGGAGCGCGTTCACTATCGTGCCCGCCCTCGCTGAGCTACTCGGTCCTCCGCGCGCGGGCTGGGGAAGGCCATTAAGGTGGGGCCTCCTTGTCAGCGTGGCTCTCGTGGCGCTTTGGGTCGGATCGGGCGTGCGCCAGGTTCCTGCTTCAGCGTTCGGTGTCGTCGAGTCGAGATGGCTCCCGCTGGCGGCGCGCTGGATCGGACCGGGCTGGGTCCTGGTGCCGCCCGGAGCCTGGCGTCTGAGGATCGTCCAGCGCGCGCCGAAACAGTGGCTCCTGCCCGAAGCTGACGCGGTTGTTCTGCTGACTGCCGACGGCCGTCGTTTCGGCTTTCGCGGCTGGGCCACGCTCGAACCGGAGCCGGACGGAATGGGCCGGATCGCGCAATCCTTCGCCGGTGACATCGCCGCCGTGCTTCGGATCGTTGCTGAAGAGTCGGCGCGCGGGCTCGACATCCGCGGGGAGCGTCCCACGCCTCCTGTTCGTCACCGTTTCGAGACCGCGCTCGCTCGCGGGCTCGGCGAGCGGGGGATACGGCTCGTTCGACTCGAGCTCGACGCGTTCGACTTCCTGGACGCTGCGCGCGGAGAGCTGTTCCCGGTTCCGGAAACGAAGCTCCTCGTCATCGGTCTGGATGGTGCAGACTGGGAGATTCTGGACCCGCTTCTCGCACAAGATCGACTGCCCAATCTGCAACGGTTGATTAGGGGCGGAATTCGCGCGCGATTGTTGTCGATCTCACCGCTCCTGTCGCCGGTGATCTGGACCAGCATCGCAACCGGCGTCGAGCCGATGCGCCACGGCGTGCTCGACTTTCTCGTCGCCAACTCGGACGGTTCCGGGCGCCAGCCGGTGACGTCGGCCCAGCGAAAAGTCCCAACCGTCTGGGAGATCCTCTCCCGGGTCGGAGTGGAGGTCGGCGTGGTGGGGTGGTGGGCAAGCTGGCCCGCGGACCCGGTCCGCGGGTATCTCGTGAGCGATCGGCTGGCCTATCAGCTGTTCGGGTTTCGCACCGACGCTGACGATGCTCGCGGTAAGACTTGGCCGCCGGAGCTCTACGCTTCAGTACGAACGTGGATCGCCGATCCTCGCAACGTCGCTCCCGATCGTGTCCAAGGCTTCGTCGACGGTCCAGCGCTGGCGACGAGCGACTGGACGGCGGGTGAGCGCGAGCGGATCGACGACCTGCGAACGGCTCTCGCCTCAGGCGATACCTACACTCGGGTGGCGACTGAGTTGCGAACTCGCTTCGAGCCCCGTCTCGAGATGGTCTACTTGGAAGGGACGGATACGGTCGCGCACCTGTTCATGCCTTTCCGCCCTCCTCGACAAGGTTCGATCTCCGAGCGAGGTCGCGGTCGGTTCGGTGTCGTCGTCGATCGCTACTACGTCGAGGCTGATCGGCTGGTCGGGCGCCTGCTCGAGGGGCGCGAGGACGGATGGACGGTGCTCGTGATTTCAGACCACGGCTTCGCGAGTGATGCGACCCGGCCGGTGACCTCCGACTCACGGATCGGTCACGGCGCCGCCGCCGATTGGCATCGCAAGTACGGAGTCCTGATGCTGTCGGGGCCAGCGATCCGGATGGATGGGGTCGTGGAAGAACCCCGGGTTTACGACATTGCCCCGACGATCCTGGCCCTGTTCGGGCAACCGATCCCGCGCTCCTGGCCGGGTCGGGTACTCGGTGAGGCGCTGACGCCCGAATTCCTCTCGCGCCATCCGGTCCGTTACCGCGACGACGAGTTCGAGCGGGCCCCAATCATCGACGCCGGGATCGGCGATCCGGGAGCGGCCGAGTTGATCGCCAAGCTCGAAAACTTGGGTTACGTCGGCAGCGCAGGGGAGCGCGCGGTCTCGTCGAGAAATAATGCGGCCGTCGCTCTCCTGGCCGAGGGCAAATTCGAGGAGGCCGAGCGCGAACTGCGGGCGGGACTCGATGAATCCCCGAACTCTCCGATGTTGTGGGTCAATCTGGGACTCTGCTTGCGGCTTGCCGGTCGCCCCGAAGAGGCCGCCGCGGCGTTCGAAAACGCTCTCGCTGCCCCGGTCGGTTGGCGGGTCGCGGCAGGCCAGCTCGCACTGCTGCGTGCGGAGTCGGGCCGTACCGAAGACGCGCTGCGCGTCGTTCGCGAAGCACTGACGCGCGAACCCAACGCCTCCGAACTTCATGATGTCTTGGGGCAAATACTCTTCATTCGAAAGGAGTCGGCTGCCGCCGAGGCGGCGTGGCGCCGCGCGGCGGAACTGGACCCGTCGAGCGCCTCACCCCGCAATCATCTGGGTGCGGCTGTGCGCGAGCGCAAGGATCTCGATGCGGCAGAGGCCTGGTTCCGCGCCGCGATCGAAGCCGACCCCGCGTTTCTCGGCGCCTACAACAACCTCGCTCTGGTCCACCAAGAGCGCGGCGAGCGCCAGCG
>JANNRU010000495.1:0-4223 GCA_031401755.1 Acidobacteriota bacterium
TCGCGAACAGGCCGGTGGCGATCGAAGCGGCTGCCGCACCGGCCGGGACCCTGTCCCAGCTCAGTCCGACCGCGAGTGTGGGTGCAAGCGCCGCGGCGAACGTTCCGAAAGCGAAGGTGCCGAGGATCGCGATCAATTCGGCGCCGAACGATGCCACGAGCGCCGCGGCAACCGAAACGATCACGATCATCGCACGAGTCTGCGCGACCTCCCGCACGAACGGACGGCCAAGCGCTCGGGGCAGATCGCGGGCGAAAGCGGCGGCCCCGACGTTCATGAACGCGTTGGCCGTGGACATGATCGCGGCCAACGCGGCGGCGATCGCCACCCCCGCCAAGAGCTCCGGAACGCGGGTCAGCAGAAAGGCCGGCGCCGCGGCATCGGGGCTCGTCGGCGCCGGCATCCGTCCGGAGGCGACGAGCGCCGGCACCGCGAGGCCGACTCCGATCCAGATCAATAGGCAGACAACTTGACTGGCGCCGAGGGCCAACGGAAGCCATCGCAGATCGCTTGAATCTCGCAGCATCAGGAACTTGTGCAGCATGTGGGGTTGACCCAGTACGCCGACCCCGAAGACGAAGACCAAGGCGAAGGCCTTGATCGACGGTGTCCGCGCGAGCGGGTCGAGGAACTGCGGACCGAACCGCTCCGAGGCCGCGATGCCCTCGACCATCGCCGACCAACCCCCGACCGTGTAGATCGCGTAGCCGAAAACCGCCGACGACGCGACGAGCATGACGATCCCCTGCAGCGTCTCGGTGCGCAGCCCGGCCCGCATCCCACCCGCGGTGCCGTAGGCCAACAGCAGCGCCAGGCCGAGCGCCAGCGCGCTCGAGTCCTGCTCCATGCCGAACAACTCACGGAGTAGCACGCCGAGCGCGAGCAACTGCACCGCCAGGTAGACCACGGAGCCGATGCCGATGGATAGAGCGGTCAGGCTCGTCACGATCCGGCTCTTGAACCGCCAGGCGACCGCATCCGGGACGGTATAGAGATCCTGCTGCCGCGCAAGATCACAGAGTCGGCGGCCGACGGTCCAACAGAGCAAGCCCGAAGTGAACCCGACCGGGGCGATGATCCACAGTGAGCCCAGACCGTCGCGGTAGGTGAGTCCCGGACCACCGAGAAACACGAATCCGCTGAACGCGGCCGCCATGGTCGCCAAGGCGATGACCCACGTCCCCGCGGATCGACCGGCCACGAAGAACTGCCGCGCGCCCAGCGTTCCACGGGAGGCGAGCAGGCCGACCCCCACCGTCAGCGCCAGATAAGTCAGGACGACGAGCGCGACCCAGGGACGCTCGACGAAGGTCACGGCCCGCCGACTCCATGCCGCGGACCCCGCCGATCCTCGCGCGCGCTCACCGCGTGGGCCCAGGAGACGAGCACGATCGGGGCGAGGATCAGACCGCCCAGCAGCCACAGCGCATTTCCCGGGAGGCCGAGGGCCACGGTCGCCGATGAGCCGTTGCGCCCGAGGAGCAAAGCGATCGTCACCGATTCGAGGCCGATCAGCAGTCCGAGCGGGATCCAACGGGAGACGCGGCGCGAGCCGGGCCCGGCCCACGCAACGAGGCCGGCGGGGACCGCCGCGGCGAGCAGCGCGAAGGTCCAGGTCCCGAGCTCCCCCCCGGCAACGAGCGCGACGAACATGGCGGCAAACGCCGTCGCGGCAAGAGTAGCGAGGAGTCGCCCGTCATCCACCCCAGCTCTTGGGCTCACGATCCTGGCCCGGCCTCGGCCGACAGACGCGCGAGCTCGATCTCGACGGTGGTCTCGCGTCCGGCCGTCAACCTCGCGGACACGGGCTGGGCCGACGACTCGAAGCCGACCGCTTCGTACTCGATGACGACCATCCCCGGTTCGAGCAGCCGCTCGATCTTGACGCCGGCCTCGTTGACCGGAAACGGCCCCTTACGTTTGCCGTCCGGATACAGCACGAAGATCTGACCGCGTCCAACCGCACGACCCGTTCGCCGCTCGACGAGCCGGACGAATAGCGACGGACTCTTCTGGAGTCGGATCGCCGCCGCCTGATCGGGCTTGATCGTCTGCGGCATGTAGCCTTCGGCTAGGACGCGAACGACGTTGAGCGGGTTGTCGGCGAGCCTGAACGCGCCCTGTGCATCGGTCGTTGCGCAATCGATCTCGATCGAGCCGTGCATGTAGCAAACACGAGCCGCGACGAGCGGGTTTCCGGCCTCGTCGCTTACGCTCCCGACGACGTCCGCCGTCGCCGGCAGCGCGACCACGAGCGCCTGGAGCAGAACCTTGAGAACCCGCGCCCGCACGGCGATCACCGTTCAGTGGCCGGCGGCGGTCGCCGGAGCGAGCGAGTCGCCGCTGACGTGCGAGCGTCCCGCCGGACCCTTGTGCTCCGGAGCCCACTTCTTGATCTCGTCGTGACGCGTGCCGCCGATCTGGTATAGCGTCTCCTTGTCGAAGATCATCAACTCGCGCGAGAGCCCGGTCACGGCGTAGGTCTTGGACATGAAGATCGCTTCTTCGGGACAGGCCTCTTCGCACAGCCCGCAATAGATGCAACGGAGCATGTTGATCTCGAAGCGGGCCGGAAACTTCTCGATCGCGTGCCGCGGATCGTCCGCCGGATACTCAGCGGCCTCGATCGTGATCGCCAGCGGGGGACAGACCCATTGGCACATGTAACAGGCAACGCATTTCTCGCGACCGTCTTGGTCCTTGACCAGCACCGGCACGCCGCGATATCGCGGACCGAACGTGCGTTTCTGTTCGGGAAATTGCAGCGTGTCCTTGCGCCGAAACATGTGCCGAGCAGTAACGACCAGGCCGCTGAGGATGCTCGGAAAATAAAGCCGCGTCCAAATCGTCGGCCGAATTCGCTTGACCTTCATGCTCGGCTCCCCGTTTGATCGCCCGGATCCGGTACGCGGACCTCGACGACGCGACCGACGCAGCGCGTTGGGTACGCCGCAACCGGCTCGTGACTGTCGGCCGGACACCGCCCCGTTCGCAAGTCGAAGACCCAGGAGTGTAGCGGGCAGATAACCCGTCCGCCGTGGACGGAACCCGTGGCCAGAGACGCCCCCTGGTGCGGACACGCGTCATCGAGCGCGAAGCACTCGTCGACCGAGCGGAAAATGGCTAATCGGCGCCCGGCGACATCGACTACGATCGCCTGTCCTGGTCTCAAATCATCGAGCCCCGGCAGTTCGACCCAACTTCCCATCTTGCTCCCGTGTTAGGACTCCAAGCCGTCCCGCCCACTGAATTTAACACAGCACTCGGGTGCGGACCCGCCCCGTCACATCCGTTTGTACGCCGGCCCGCTCCCACCTTCACGCGGGCTCCAGCGCGGTCCGAGCACATCGGTCGCCTTGCAGTCGACACAGTTCGGCGCGTTGACGACGAGCCGCTCGCCGTGGCGCTCGTAGACCCCTGCGGGGCAGAGCGCGGCGTAGAAATCGGCGACGTCGGCGGGGATGTCTCGACCGACCAAGAGATGCGAGGGAACATCGTCCCGTGTCTTGTTCCCCGAGCGGAACACGGCGTCCAGCTTGCTGAACGTCCGCTTCCCGTCGGGGCGGAACTCTTCGGCGCCCGACAGCCGGCGCGGCTCGTCCGCGTCGGACTTGGCCGCGATTCGCGAGCCGAGGAGCGCTCCGCGTGAGGCATCCATCAACAAGGCCTGCGCACCGCCGGCGACGAAACCGGACTTGAACGCCAGTCGCATGTTCCTAGTACGGCGCAGATCGTCGATGACCCAGCTCGATCGCAACCGACGGTCGTAGTCCGCCAGCCCCGTGGCCGACAGATCGTCGGCGATGCAAGCCTCGGCGATGACCTCGGCGGCGAAGATTCCGGACTGCATCGCGTAGTGGATGCCTTTGAGCGCGGCAACGTTCACCAAACCCGCGGCGTCCCCGGCGATCAGGATCCCGTCGCCGTGAAGGCGCTCGGGCAGCGCCCAATATCCCCCTTCCGGAATCGTCTTCGCGCCCCACTCGAGCAACTCCCCGCCGTCGAGAATCTCATCGAACAACGGATGAGACTTCAATCGTTGGGTTCGTTCGTGCACGTCCAGTCCGTGGCCGTCGTAGTCCAACCCGACGACGAGTCCCAGCGAGACCTGGTTGGGTCCCATCGGGTAGATC
Source organism: Acidobacteriota bacterium (assembly GCA_031401755.1). Lineage (GTDB taxonomy): Bacteria > Acidobacteriota > Polarisedimenticolia > Polarisedimenticolales > Polarisedimenticolaceae > JANNRU01. Next base: position 4,134 of record JANNRU010000495.1, read on the forward strand.
CAGCTGCCCCCGAAGACGTTTAGCGGTAGGGGCCAACCGAGTGTGTGAATCACCGCGTCGAGCGGCCGCGCGGTCTGCCAGAGCTCCTTG
>JANNRU010000496.1:0-8165 GCA_031401755.1 Acidobacteriota bacterium
GCGGCGGCGAAGACAACATCACCGTCGTCGTGATCATGATCTCGCCTCCAACGTCGTAACCCATTCCAGCGCCAGCAGTTTCGATTTGACGGGCCTCCCCTGGCCCGCTTATATTGAATCGGTTGAACGGGACGAGACGGAGTCAGTGGGTGGGTCGACGGTGCTCAACTCCGGGCCGTTGCGGGTCGTTCGGGCTGTTCCTCGGCCTGTGGGCCGGTATAGCCGGAATCGGCACGTTCGCCGCGCCCCACGCGCCCGGGTCTCCGGCCACGACCGAGCCCGATGTGACGAGTTGGCTGCCCAAGAGCGACACTCGGGAATCCCACTGCGTCACCGCGGGTGTCCAGACCGCAATTCGTGAGTCCGGGGTCGGATCTCTCCCGCCTCGACGCGCCTTCGGTGGCGCTCCGCAGCGCCGGGCGGGACCGGTTCTCGATCGTAGCTTCCGGGCATCGGCCGGGTTCATCCTTCGATACACCACCGCGCCTTCGTCGTCGGATAGGATTCGAGTAGAGTCCGGATCGGGCCTGGTCCCGGAAATCGTCCGTTCCGCCGCAATGGGCCTCCAAGCCGTGCGACGTGTGCTCGTCGAGGAACTCGACTTTCCAGATCCAGGCGAGATTGAAGTCGTGTTCGTTCGGCTGCCAGGCGGGGTACGGGGCCATGCGCTCCCGCCCCCTGGGCGCCCGGCTGGGACGATCGTGCTCGACGCCAATCCCGCGGGAGGGGCCGAGGAGTCCAAACGGGTCGCGGCGCACCAGTTCGCGCACGTGGTGTTGACGCGATTTCCTGCTCCCGGCCTTCCGGCAGATTGGATTGAGGGCATCTCGGGTTGGGCCCAGTTCACGATCGGCGCTGAGGACGACGTGGTACTCGAGGCGATAAATCGACGCCTGCGGAATCTGGACCGCGGGCTGACCGAAGATGGCGACGGCTCAGGTCTCAGTCACGCGCTCTGGCTCCTATACCTCGACCAGATCCACGGCCGCGCGGCGGTTCGCGCGACGATCGAAGACCTCGCTCAGGGCCTCCCGGTCGCCGAAGCGTTGGATCAGGGACTGAGACGCTCGGTGGGAACGGATTTGGATTCGGCGTTCCGAGACTTCCAACTCTGGACCCTGGCGCCCGTGAGTCAAGTCGGCGATCGGTTAGTCACCGATCGACTCGATTCGCCGAACTACGCGGCGGATGTGAGTGGTGTTCCGGCGCTCTCCGTTCGCGCAGACTCCCCGCTCGGCCCGTGGGGCGCCGCCGCGGTTCGAATCCGGCCGAATCTGCCGGAAGGCGGTTTCCACGTCTTTTTTGAGGGGGATGGTGGTGCCCGCTGGCGGGCAGACTTGATCCTCGTCGACGCCACGGGCGTGAAACGGCGCCTCGCATTGCCGATTGAGAACGGCGCCAGAGGCGATCTTGTCGTGCCCGCCGAGGGGGTCGAAGAGGCGCTTCTGCTCGTTCGGAGGATCGATGGCGAGTTAGGAGTTCGACGGCCGTACACCTGGGCCGCGCAGTTGGATCGTGGCTTTCCATTCGAGCTCGAAGCTCTGGCCGCCCGACCCGCGGAGGACGAGGTTGGGGTGCTGGTCTCCTGGACCACGACCGGCGAAACGGGAGTCCTGGGGTTCAACGTCCTGCGCTCCCAACAGACTTCTGCAGAACCTGGGGTTCCCGTCAACCCGGTTTGGATCCCGGCGGTCGGTTCGGAGGTGAGTTCCGTCAGCTACCATTTCGTCGACCGAACGGCAGAGGCCGAGCAGGCTTACCTATACCATGTTCAGGCCGTGACGTTTGAAGGGCTCACCGTCCGTTCGGATGGCGCTCTAGTCTTGGTTCCGTCCCGCTCTCAATAGGCCCGGCGCCGGATTTGATCGTGCGTTCGGCTCTGTTCTATGGTTTTGGAGCCTGCCGTGCCGGCCACGACGGCGCCGTCGCGCGTGGGCCAGGGAGCACGGGTTGGCGCTGACGAGCCCTGAATACGAGTTCGTCGAAACCCTTCGACGTGCCGCGTCCGCAGCACTTTCGATCGAGATCGACGACGTTCCGCTGGCATATCCCCCTTCCGTGGAGCTGGGCGACTTGGCGTCGCCGGTCTGTTTCGACTTGGCTCGCAGACTCCGCCAATCGCCGCGAGAACTCGCCCGGCGGCTGGCCGAGGCTGCCGCGCCAGGCCCCGGGATTGAGCGAGTCGAGGCCGCGGGCGGAGGCTATGTCAACGCTTACCTCGATCGCCCGAGGTACCTGGGCGCGTTGATCGGTGCGCAAAAGCTCGTTCCGGCGGACCTGGCGCGCCCCAAGACGATCGTCGAGCACACAAACATCAACCCGAATAAAGCGGCCCATATCGGTCACCTGCGAAATGCGGTGCTAGGCGACACCCTCGTACGCTGTTTGCGACGTCTCGGTGTCCCGGTCGAAGTCCAGAACTACATCGATGACACCGGGGTTCAAGTCGCCGACTTGGTCGTCGGGTTTCAGGTACTCCGGCGCCAATCACTCTTGGACGTTCAGGCAAGATACTCCGAAGCTGAGTTGCGCCACCGCGGCGAACGCCTGGATTACGTGGCGTGGGAGCTTTACGCGGAGGTCACTCGTTTCTACGAAGCAGATTCATCGCGCCTCTCCCATCGCGAAACGGTGCTGCATGCCATGGAGCGGGGCGACAATCCCACGGCGGAACTGGCGGCTCACGTGTCGCGTCGCATGGTCGCGCATCATCTACGCACCATGGCCCGCATAAATGTCCAGTACGACCTGCTCCCGCGGGAGAGCGATGTCCTAGCCCGCAAATTCTGGGCCACCGCGTTCGAACGTCTCGTGAGCTCCGGTGGCCTAGTCAAAATGGAAGACGGCCGTCACCGCGGTTGCTGGGTCATGCAACTCTCTGGGGTCGAGGAGGGCGCGGGCGAAGACGAGAAAGTGATCGTGCGCTCGAACGGTACCGTCACCTACGTCGGCAAGGACATCGCGTATCAGATGTGGAAGTTCGGCCTGCTCGGACGAGACTTCGAGTATCTCCGATTCGATTGGTCCCCGCTTCCCGAGACCTATGCGATTTGGTCCACCTGCGCTTCCGGCGGTTCCCCTGACGCGCCGAATTTCGGCCGCGCGGCCACCGTCTACAACGTGATCGACGTCCGTCAGTCCTACCTGCAGCGCGTCGTTTCGCAGGGACTGCGCGCGCTCGGACATGAATCGGAGGCAGAACGCTCGGTGCACTACGCATACGAGATGGTCGCGCTGACTCCGGCCGCCGTCCAGACCCTGCTTCCCGAACACGCACTGAGCGACGAAGACCGCGAAAAGCCGTACCTGGAAATGTCGGGGCGGCGCGGGCTCGGGGTCCGAGCTGACGACCTACTGGATGCGCTCCTCGCGCGGGCGACCGCGGAGGTCAACGGTCGACACCCCGAGTTGTGCGAGGCGGAGCTCGCGGAAACGGCGAATCGTATCGTCGTCGCCGCACTGCGGTACTACATGCTGCGGTTCTCTCGTAATCGGGTAGTCGCCTTCGATCTCGATGCGGCACTGGCATTCGAGGGGGAGACCGGACCCTACTTGCAGTACAGTGTCGTGCGTGCGCGCAAGATTTTGAGCAAGGTCGCCGAACGGTACGGAGCGGCGGCCTGCGAGCCCCAATCCCTGGCCGACCGAGCCTCAGGCGCCGGCTCAATTGCCGACGACCTGTGGGAGCTCGCCCAAGGCCTACTGCGAGTCGACGTGATCCTCCGCCAATCTGTGGATTCCCTCGAACTATCCGGCGTCGCAAAGCACGCCTACGTGCTGGCCCAGGCATTCAACAGTTTCTACCATCGCTATCCGGTGTTGCAGGAGGCGGACGAAGTCGCTCGAGGCCTGCGCTGTGCCGTTGTCCGCGCGTATCACGACCGGATGACCGATCTCCTCGCGCTGATGGGGATCGAGGTCCCCGATCGGATGTGACGTGCGGCGTCGCGACACCTGGGTTCTCGCCCTTCTCTTCGGGATCACCGCGTGTTCAGCCCCGGGGGTTCCGTCCCAGCGGCCGGGCTCTTCGGTCGCCCGGGTCTTGATGCCTTCCGACCCGGCGTCACTGAGCCTGATCGGCCGGCCCGACCGCAATAGCGAGATCTTCGCCGCGCAGCTGACGGACAGCCTGGTCCAGTACGATTCGACGCTGCGCTGGGTCCCTCGTGTTGCCCGTTCTTGGGAGTTCTCGGATGACCACCACGACTTGACGTTTCACCTACGAGATGACGTGCGCTGGCATGACGGCGTCCCGGTCACGGCGGACGACGTCGCGTTCACGGTGGAGCTGGCACAGAAGCCAATACTGGAAAATCGGGTCTACGCGCCATTGCTCGCTCTGGTGTCGGGAGTTGAAGTCGTCGACCGATTGACGCTGCGGGCGCACTACCCGGAGCCGACACCGGACGCCCTCGAGGCTTGGCGTATCCCGCTGATCCCACGTCATCGTGCCGGCGCGGACGCAGACCTCTTGGCCAGCGAGTTCGCACGTTCGCCGGTCGGCTGTGGACCGTTTCGTTTCGAACACTACCGTGTCGGGGAAGAGATCTCGCTCGTCGCCAACGAGGACTACTGGGACGGCCGTCCCGGACTCGACCGCCTGGTCTTTCGGATCTTTCGCGATCAACGGACATCCTACCAAGCGCTCAGGCGTGGCGAACTGGACCTCGTCGTCTTGGCCCCCGAGCTTTGGGCCGAAGCACTCCGTAGTGCGGAAGCCGCTCGCTGGAAGAGTTTCGTTTACTCGTCACTGAGTGTCTGGTGGATCGGCTGGAATATGGACGGATCCAACCCCTTTTTCGTGGACGCCCGCGTGCGCATGGCGCTGGCTCATGCGCTCGACCGCGAGACGTTCGCCAGCCGCGTGCTCAATGGCCTCGCTCGCCCGGCAGTGACTTTTTATCATCCAGATTCACCGTGGGCGGACCCGGAACTGAAACCCCGGGCGTACGACCGGGCACTTGCCGCACGATTGCTCGACGAAGCCGGCTGGGTCGACCACGACGGCGATGGAACACGGGATCGTGCCGGGAAACCGTTTCGATTCCGCATGCTCGTCGCCGTATCTTCGATGCAAATCGTCGATCTCATGCTGGCTTGGCAGCAGGCGGCGTGGTCCTCTCTTGGTGTCCAGGTCGAGATCGAAAAGGTCGACTTCCAGCGGTTTCGCGAGCTTCGCGCGGCCCATCGCTTCGATGCGTTTCAGGGCACCAACACGTTTACGCCGTCGCCGGACCTTTATGAGTTGCTCCATTCTTCCCAACGCGACTCCGGCGTAAACTACATTGGGCTGACCGACCCCGAGATCGATCGACTCACGCAGGAAGGGCGCGACTGCTTTGATCCCGAGTTGCGCCTCGAGATCTACCGCGCTCTCCAGCGGCGCATCTACGAGACCGAGGCCGTCTCGGCGCAGTTCCATTTCTCAAGCCCGGTCATTCACGACCGACACCTGGCAGGGATCCATCCGTCTCCGATCGACATCTATCGCACCGCGGACGGTCCGCGACTGTGGCATTGGACCGCTCAGGAGCCGTTCCCTTGATCGGAATTCGGATCCTGCGTCGACTCGGCGGTGCGCTGGTTTCGCTCGTCACGGTCACAATCATCGTCTTCGCGCTAATCCACCTTGCTCCGGGCGATCCGATCTCGGCCGGCGATGACCCGGAGTCCCATCGCGGCTTGTCCGCGGCAGCGCGTGACGAATTGCGCGCGCTGTACCGTTTGGATGAGCCACTGCATCGTCGTTACATTGGTTGGCTCGGGGACATCGTTCGGGGCGACCTGGGCCGCTCGTTTCAAGATCACCGCGCGGTGAGCGAGAAGATCGCCGCGAGAGCGAGATCGACGATTCTACTGAACGCCCTTGCGATCCTGGTCATGCTCGGCATCGGAGTGCCGCTTGGCGCACTTGCCGCGCAGCGACAAGGCTCGGCTTGGGATCACGGCACGGGTGTCGCCGCCGCCGCGCTCAACGCGTTGCCGGTATTCTGGTGCGCGTTGATGTTGCAGATCGCGTTCTCGGTCGAATTGCGCTGGCTCCCCCTTTACGGGCTTCGATCAGGCGACGCGGCTTCCCGCGGATTACTGTGGCGGGGGCTCGATGCCGCTGCGCATCTCGTGCTGCCCGTAACCTGTCTGAGTTACGGCGCGGCCGCCTACGTTTCTCGTTTCGTTCGAGCAAGCCTGCTCGACTCTTCGGCGCCGGAGGCGTGGCGCGCCGCCCGGGCCCGGGGACTGGCACCGTTCACGATCTGGCGCCGGCACGGGCTCACCCAAGCCGCGTTGCCGCTGCTGACGCTGGCCGGCTTGCTCGTGCCGGCGCTGTTCGGTGGTTCGGTGATCGTCGAGCGCGTGTTCGCCATCGATGGACTGGGACTTCTGTTTCTCGAAGCGGCATCGCGGCGCGACGTTCCCGTCGTGATGGGACTGACCCTTTTGGCGGGCTGCGCGTCGGTGATCGGCATGTTGGCCGCGGACTTGGCGTACGGCTGGATTGACCCCAGAGTTCGTCGTGCCCGCTGAGCGCGTGGTCAGCTTTCTAGCGTCCGGCCGTCTCGTGGCCGGACTGTCCTTACTCTCCCTCCTGACGATGCTCGCTCTAGTAAGCCCGTGGCTACCGTCGGACCCCGGCGACTTCGACCTCGACCACATTCTCGAGCCGCCGGGGCGTAAACACTGGCTCGGCACCGATACGGGGGGCCGAGATCTCGCGGCGCGCATCGCGTCAGGAGCGCGCGTCTCGCTCGGGGTTGGCCTAGTTTCCACGCTAGTTTCTCTGTGCTTGGCGGTTCCGTTGGGTGCGCTGGCCGGATATCGGCGGGGATGGACCGACGCGGCGATCTCCCGCTGGCTCGAGGCCGGAATCTGCGTGCCGGTTCTGCTGCTACTCCTGGCACTTCTGTCGGTCGCACCTGTTTGGTTTTCCTCGGTGCCGGAGGTCTGGCGGCTTGGGGTCGTTCTCGGGATCGGGAGTTTCGTTCCCGCAGCGCGATTCGTGCGAGCGGATGTGCTGCGGATCGCGGTCACCGAGCGTGTGGTCAGCGCCCGAGCGGTCGGGTGCGCCGCGACCCGAATCGTCCTTGTCCACATCCTACCCTCGGCCTTGGGGCCGGTCGCCGTCACGGCCGCGTTCGGCATCGGGACCGCGGTCGCGCTCGAAGCCGCGCTGTCGTTCCTCGGCCTCGGGATCCAACCTCCAGCGACTTCTTGGGGGGGGCTTCTGGGGGAGGCCCGTGAAGTCCTCGATCGTGCTTGGTGGTTGGCACTCTTCCCTGGGCTCTCGCTGTTCGCCCTGGTATTGGCCTGCAACCTGATCGGCGAGGGGCTGCGTGAGCGGCTCGATCCACGGCTTCGATCATGGAGCTGACGAGCATACGGGGGGTTCTGGCCTTGATCGGGTTGTTGTCCTTCATTTTAATCAAGGCGTTCTTGGTCCTTCATTTCGTCGCCAGCCCGATGGAAGTTGCCGGCCGTTCGATGGTGCCGACGCTCGTCCCGGGGGACCGGGTCTGGGTCGATCGCTGGAGCTACCGTCATCGCTCCCCCCGTCGAGGAGAAGCGGTAATGCTTCGCGATTCGGTCGGCCGGCGCCTAGTCAAGCGAATCGCCGAGTTCCCGAGAGTGGCGGCGTCCGGCGGAAACTCGACCCCGAGCCTGTGGGTGCTGGGCGACCACCCCGTGGTGAGCCTCGATAGCCGGCAGTTCGGAGCCGTTCCACTCAGCGAGATCGAGGGCCGGGTCGTTTGGCGCTACTGGCCGCCGTCGACGTTCGGGCCGATTCCCGAGGCACCGCCCGCTCCCCCTCCGGGACGATAGCCTTCAAGATCAAGCGTCACGAAACGATAGCCCGCACCGCGGATCGCCCCGATGATCGCACGTCGGATCTCCGGATCCGCTAGGACCCCTAGCTGGACCGGATCCAACTCGACGCGGGCCAAGTCCCCGTGATGGCGGACCCGAAGGCGGCCCAGACCAAGTCCGTGTAGTGACGCCTCGGCTCGGCCGACTCGATTGAGTAGGTCCAGGGTGACGGGCGTTCCAGCCGGAATGCGAGAGGCCAGACACGCCTCGGCCGGCTTGTCTCGGACGCCGAGTCCGAGCTCTCGGGCCAGCGCCCGGACATCGGCCTTGCGGAATCCGGCATCGAGAAGAGGCGCGAGCAC
>JANNRU010000497.1:0-1891 GCA_031401755.1 Acidobacteriota bacterium
CATTGAACATGATCGTGCTGGCCGCGTAACTGAAGAGGTAGCTGAACCAAATCTTCTTCGTCTCCCGGATCTCGCGTGATTCCTCGGTCGACGGGTACAACCGACGCCCGCAAGCGATCATCGCGCCGACGAACAGCACGAGCCCGACGAGTCCCAAGTCGTAGATCACGCTCAAATACGAGTTATGAGAGTCGTACCGATAGTGCATCGCCTTCTCGGTCACATCCCAAACACCCCCGATACCGTGCCCTGCAACCAGCTCCCACGGCGTCGACATCGTGGTCGCGTCCCAGATCGTCGACCAGATTCCGACACGTCCCCGCCCGGCTTCGGGATTGAATTCACCCTGAGAAAACGCGGCGGCAAGATCCTCGTACCGCGCGGTCAGGTATTGCGACGGCACGAACAGCAACCCCGCGAGTAGGAACACCAAGGGCAGAGTGCCATTCAACAGCGTCCTGAGCAGACCGCGGCGCCTGTTGGGCAGGCTCATCCCGATCAGGCAGACGGTGAACACGACGATTCCGAACAACACGGTGCGGGTCAACGTGAGGGCGATGCACACTGAAAACGACAGGAACCCAACCACACCCACAGCTCGTACACGGAAGTTCGTCCGGCGCAGCCAGTACTCAGCAAATACGGGCAGTCCGGAAAAGGCGATGACCCCGGTTGCAACGGCCGTCGTGAATGCGCCCCGCGATCGGACAACCTCAGCGGCCATCGGCTCGCTGGTCCCTCCGAAGTACAGGCGATCGACGACCGCCCCGACACTCGCTACTAGAGCGACGCCAGCGAGGGTTGCCAGGACCCACTCGCGGAAACGGCGACCCAGCCAATAACCGATGTACAAGATCGCCGCACACGACAAGACCCGCCCAAACACGGCGCCGCCGTCCGCTGTCGGAACGCGAACCAAGGATACAGCACACCACCAGACGAACCCGGCCTGAAGCCAGTGGGCCGACAAGGGACGCGGGACGGTTCGCGCGACGGCGAGCTCTCCCAACAAGCGGGTCGCGAAGACGATGACCAGGCCGACCATGAACACCTGTCCGGCGTTCACGACCAGGGAGCCGGCTTGAACCGTCGGCAGTTGCCGCAAGAGAATTTGAGTCGCTGAATACGGAACAACGGTCAGTACAAGGAACGCACCTGGATGAACGACCAAGCATCCGAGCAATCCAACTCCGATCAGGACCGTCAGGACTTTGGCAATCCCAAACAGCAGCGCGGCACCGACAACAGCCGCCACGACCGTCGATGCCAAAGCGACTTCGACCTTGGATTTCACGACCGATTGCCCTCTGATGGCCCGGACCGACCCTGGCGACGCGAACCCGTCGGGTAGCGCGCCCCTAGAATCGTCCCTGCACCACCCCGCCGTCGCACGCGCTCGTAAACAGCTTCAATTTGGCGCGCGATGAGTTCTCCGCCATACCGCTGCATGTGAGGTCGGCTCGGCGGACACTGACCATTGCTAAGTGCGAGCATCGCCTTCAAATTGCCGGCAACGGAATCAACGCCAGCATCGCAGATCGCAACAGAACTCAGCCCTCCGACGATCTCCGCAACGTCTCCGACGTCACGCGCCACCACCGGCAGATTGCAGGCCAACGCTTCCTTCAGCGCCGTCGGCGAGCCCTCGGAGTCGGAGACGAGAGCCATGACGTCCGCCGCGTTGTAGTACAGAGGCATCTGCTCAGGTGAGGCGCCAGAGACGACCAGGAGCTCGACATCGAGCCCGTCGGCTCGTAACTGGCTGATCGCATCGCGAGCAAGATCGACTCGCTTCACGATCCGCGAGGGTGCGTAGGGGAATAACACGTAGCGTCTTTGGCGATCGAGATTGAGCCGCGCCCGCGCCTCAGATCTCGACGTCGGGCGAAAC
>JANNRU010000498.1:0-4632 GCA_031401755.1 Acidobacteriota bacterium
CGCGGCGAGTCCGTGGCCCGCCGCGGCCGCGACTACCGTCTTTCGGCACGCTGGCGCGGGGTCGCGGCATTAGCGGCCGCGGCGGCGTTGGGCGGGGCGCTGTTGCAGGCCGCCGCCGTCTACGGTCGCTCGACCCCGGCATTGGCCGCGGGACCTTCGATGCAGGAAGTGGTCGTCGTGCTGCCTCTGGCATCCGCAACGGGTCAAGTCACTATCGGAGGAAGCGCGCTGGCGAACTTGATCCGGGAGTCCTTGAGGCAGGACCGTGCGTTCTCCGTGGTCAGCGCCGCGCGGACGGAAGAGTTGATCGGAGCGGATATTACCCCCCGCCTCGGGGAATATCCGAGCGCGCCGCTCCGTCAAGTGCTGCGGGCCGCTGCGGGGCGCTACTTGGTCTCCGGGACTTGGGAGCGACGCAGCGGGCGCATCCACGCGAAGCTCGATCTGCACGACTTGAAGGATTCGCGTCGCGCACGCGCGCTGTTTGCGGACGGCGAGTCGCTCACGGCCGTGGCCGGAGTGCTCGGGCCCGGAATTCACGAGTGGCTCGGCGCCGTGGCGCCTTCGTTGTCCGAACACGGGCCTCTGCCCGTCGGCAGTGATTCGGCGATTCTGGACGCGGAACGTGGGCGGGAAGCTGGCGAACGCGGCCGTCTCGCCGAAGCCGCGGGGTACTACTCGAGGGCAACCGCAGCGCAGCCGGCCTTCGTTCGTGCACACCTCGAACGCGCGGAGATTCTCCTGGCATCGGGTTGGGTCACACGCGCTCATGAAGCGGTCGACCTTGCGATCAAGGAGTCGGAACGGTTAACCAACCCACTTCCGCAGCGACTGCGGATCGAGATCGAACGATTGGGGGCGCGGGTTGTCGACGATCGAGCGGGTGAGCAACGCGCGGCCGCGCGCCTGGTCGAGGCCTTTCCTGACGACGCCGAAGCGCACGCGATGGCAGCGCTGACCTGGCGGCGTGCCAACCGCAACGAGGAGGCGCTCGCGGCGATCCAGGCGGCGCTCGCTCGTGCACCGAAAGAGCCGAGTTTCCTCTTGCAAAAAGCCGGGATTCTCCTCAAGCTCGAACGACTGGATGAGGCCGAGAAGGTACTGCTGTCAGCCAAAGCGATCGACGATCGGCTCCCCGGTTCGCCGATCGCGCCGCGAATTTGGCTCGTGCACGGGGAACTGGCGATTCGCCGTCAGCGCTACGAAGAGGCCAGGGATCATTACGCACGGGCCGCCGAGGCGTTCGCCGCACGGGGTGAGCCGTTACGCCTCGGCGCAACCGAGGAGGCGATCGCCGAATCCCATCTGCTGCAAGGGGCGATCGCTGCGGCGTTGCCGACCCTGGAACGCGCTGTACAGGACTTCGCCGAGGCCGGAGACCTCCGACGTGAAGCGAAAGCTCGAAACTCCTTGGGCGCCTGTTACCTGCAGATGGGTTCGCTGAGCTTGGCCGAACGAGAACTGCGCACGGCGATTTCGCAGATGCGCTCGACCGGAGGCGACCGTCCGAACGCTTCGGCGTTTCTCAATTTGGCCAGTGTCATGGTCCGGCGAGGCGACGCCGAGGCCGCCATCGCCCTGGCCCGTGAAGCGGGCGACCTCGCGCGAGATCAAGGTGACGACGAGCGCGAGGCGAAGGCGTTCGCGCTCCGCGGGCGGGCACAGACCGAACTGGCGAGATTCGACGACGCGGAAGAGAGTTACCGCAAGTCGCTCGAGTTGATCGCCGGAGACCCTTCCGACGAACTTCATGGGACGATCTGGTTGGGTCGCGCGCGGATGCATGGGTTGCGCGGGGCGTGGACGGAAGCGGTCGAGGCCGCTGATCGTGGGGTCGAGACCCACCGCGCGGGCGAGCGCTGGCTCGCGCTCGGTTACGCCCACGAGGAACGCGCGCAGTGGCGCCGAGCGCTAGGCGATTCCACGGGTGCGGGCGACGATCTGCATGAGGCCCAGAGCCGCGCGGACGCCGCCGGTCTAGCCGACGACCTGGCCGCGCGCTGCGCCGTTGCGCGTGGCCGCGCGGCGCTCGACGACGAGCGTTGGGGCGAGGCGGCGGCCGAGGCCGGCCTCGCGCTGGCGCGCCTGGACCCCGGCTCGGGTCTTGCGGTCCGCGCCCGGGCCACGCTGGGCCTTGCGCTCTGCGGTGGCGGGCAAGCCCAAGAGGGCTTGGGCCACGCACGCGCTGCGGTCGCCGACGCGCGCGGCGTCGTCGATCGCGTCCAAGCCGGACTCGATCTCGCATGGTGCCTTCGTCGGGCCGACGACCCGGAGACAGCACGACCCGAGGCCCAGTCAGCCCTGGATCAATCCGAGTCGGCGAGGCTTCCCTGGGAAACGGCCCGAGCTGCCGCGGCCCTGCTCTCGCTGCCCACTGAATCGCAGCCTGCGGGGGCCGACAGTGTTCGCGCGCGAGGTCGCCGGGCACTAGAGTCGCTCATGCGCGGAAATCCCGAGGCGTCCAGGGCACCGATGCTGAGGCGACCGATCGTCCGAGAGACGCGACAGGCCATCGAACCGTCGACGCTAGAAACCGGAACGAGAACACGAGGAGGTAATTGATGAGCGACCGAATCAGGAAGTGTACGGGTCTCGTCGTGCTGACACTACTCGGACTGATCACCGGGTGTGTCCGTGAGCCGTGTCCTGAGTGTCCGACCTGTCCGGAGTGCGAAGTTTGTCCGGAATTGGAGTACGACACTCCGGACGATACGATCATCGACATCATCGTGGATCCCGACGACGGCGAGTTGCATTATCTCGTCAACCAGACAGAGGTCACGGCGCGGAACAACGGCTACGTAATGCACCCGGCTTTCTTCAACCAATTCGGGTCCTACAAATTGATCAACACGAGAACTCACCGAATCGCGAAAATCGAGCAACATGTCGCTGAGTTCGGCCTTTCGAACTCGGCCAAGGCTGCGTTGAATTTGATTACGAATAAGCTCGAATGGAGCTGTTCCGTGGGGGGTACGCCGCATACGATCACTGCGGGCGTAGCCGGTGATGGAATCCCTAACTGTATGGTCGGCTACGACCAGGACAAGACAATCGACGGGAAAGCAGGAGCCAACCTACATTTGGGCGACTGGACGCGCATCGAATATTAGTCGCCCCAGGAGTGAGACGTGACCCAACGATATCGAAGAGTCGTGGTCAAGTTCGAAGCCGGCGTCGTCCCGCGCCCGGGTTCCATCGATCTCGCCACGGCTCTTCACTCGGCGGGGGTCGGCCGCATCGCCGCGATTCTGGCCGAGTATCCGGGCGTGCGGCTTCAGCGCACCTTTGGCGGCCCCGCGGCGACCGCGATTCAAACGCTCGTGGCCCGAGCGCAACACCTCGATCCGTCCTATGACCCGCCCGATTTCGGAGGGCATGTCGACGTGTTGATTCCGCCTGGGACCAGCCCGCAGACGCTTGCCGACGAGTTCGCCGGGCTGGCTCGCGTCGACTACCTTTACGTCGCGTCGGAGCTATCGCTCCCTGCCGTCACGACCGCGGACGAGCCGCTCTACGTCGATCAGCACCATCTCGATCCGGCCCCGCGCGGAGTCAACGCAGCCTACGCCTGGAAGTTCGCCGGAGGCGACGGCGACGGCGTCGCTTTCATCGACATCGAGAAAGGCTGGGAGCTGGGGCACCAGGACCTCGCGATCCACAGTCCCCGGATCCTGTTCAACGCCCCGAATGATCCCGCGTTCGCCGATCACGGCAACTCCGTGCTGGGGCTGGTCTGTTCGGGAGACAACGCCGTCGACGGCCTGGGAGTCGCACCAAGGCCCGCAACGGTTCGATTGCTTTCGCCCGACGTGATCGTCCCGTCGCCCGAGGGCGCAGGCACGCTGGCCCAGCTGGAGGATGTTCTGCTGATGGCTGGAGCGGAGCTCAATCCTGGTGACGTCCTGCTCATCGAGCTCCAACTGGAGAGCATCACCATGTTCGGGACGGGAGTCCCCTGGGACGACATGCCCGTCGAAGCCGAACCGGCCGTGCGGCTTGCGATGCAACTGATCACCGCGGCCGGCGTCGTGATCATCGAGGCCGCAGGCAACGGCTCGCACGACTTGACGCCTTATCGTGACGCCGATGGGAATTGGATCTTCGATCGCGCCGCGGCGGACTTCCCGACGGTCGACTCCGGCGCGATCCTGGTCGCCGCCGCCACGTCCGGCTGGAGTCGCTCCCACAGTGACTCGACAAATCGTGGATCGCGGATCGATTGTCACGGCTGGGGGGACAGCCTGACCACGTTGACCGCAACAGGAACGAGGACGGACTTCGGCGGCACGTCGGGGGCTGCGGCAATGATCGCCGGGGTCGCGGTGGTCGTGCAGGCGTTGGCCAAGACCCACCTCGGCATGCCGTATCTCCCGGCCGAGCTCCGGGCGATCCTACGCGATCCGGCGCTCGGGACCGAGCCAATCTCCGGAAACGTGCCGTGGATCGGCTACATGCCGGACCTGAAGCGGATCGTTCAGCAACGACTCTGGATTGCGCCGGACGTTTACGTTCGCGAATTCGTCGGCGATACGGGAGACTCACAGGCGAGTGCGTCATGGGCGAGCCCCGACATTCTGCTGCGTAGAGCCCGGGAGCCGCAGCCGCAGGCGGTTTGGGGCGAAGGCAGCG
>JANNRU010000499.1:0-10322 GCA_031401755.1 Acidobacteriota bacterium
GAGAAACATCGGCGTCGAGGTGATCCGGTAATGACGTGACAGCCCGAGGACCTCCCGGAACTTGCGGTGGATCTCGTCACGGACGAGGAAGATCTCGCGGCTTACCGATGCGTAGTGGTATCCAGGCGAGATCAACATCCCGTCGACCCTCAATTCTCGCGTCAGCTCGCAAAGGTCGCGCAACTCCTCGATCTTCGTTTCGCGGAACACCGTGGTGTTCGTCATCACATGGTAACCGCGAGCCTTGGCCTCGCGAATACCCTCGATCGCGCGGTCGAACACTCCCTCGCGGGCGCAGACTCGGTCGTGCGTCTCCCGCATTCCGTCCAAGTGCACGTTGATCGTCAATCGCTTGTGCGGCGGAATGACGCCGAACACCTTCTCTCCGAGCACCAGCGCGTTGGTGCACAGGTAAATGTGACGGCGGCGCTCGATGATCCCAGAGATCAAGCTCGGAAGCTCGGGGTAAAGGGTCGGTTCGCCGCCACAGATCGAGACCCCCGGCGCGCCGCAGTCGTCAACGGCCTTCAAGCAATCCGCAAGTGGCAGTCGATCTTTGAGCTTTCCTGTGTGACGCTCGGCCGAGCACCCGAGACAGGCGAGGTTACAGGTGTACAGTGGCTCCAGCATCAGCACGAACGGATAGCGACGGCGTCCGGCGATCGCCTGACGAATCTGGTGACGGATCATGTCGGTTGTGATGTGCAGTGGGAATCGCATGAAGTCGGCCTCCGGGTCTCGCCGCGCAGGTCAGGCGGATTTTTCGATCGAATCGTCTTCAGCTGCGGCCTCGCGCGCCAGGAACCCCAGAGCGAGCAAGGGGAAGTAGGTCGCGTAGAGGTGGTATCGCAGATAGAAGACGTTGGGAAAACCGGTCCCAGTCCAGTGCCCGTCCTTCCAAGATCCATCCGCCTCCTGCGCCGTGACCAGATACATCGCCCCGCGGCGGACCGCATCGGTATCGACTCTCGCGGCGGCGATCAGGCCCATTAGCGCCCAAGAGGTTTGCGACGGGGTGCTCGGGCCTCGACCTTTGTGCTGCGGGTCTTCGTAGGACAAGGGGGTCTCGCCCCAGCCACCGTCCTCGTTCTGGACCGAAACCAACCAGTCGGTGGCGCGACGCATTCCCGGCGAGCTCAGCGATTCCTCAACCGCGCGCAGACCCCACAGTGCGAGCCAGGTTCCGTAGATGTAGTTGCAGCCCCAGCGACCGTACCACGATCCGTCGGTCTCCTGTTCCTTCCATAGGTAGCTCACCGCGCGACGGATCGCGCGGGCGCCGCGATCCAGCCCCACCGAAGAGAGCGCTTCGAGCGCGCGACCGGTAATGTCCGCGGTGCTCGGATCGATCATCGCGTTGTGATCGGCGAACGGGACGTGAGTCAGAATTTCCTTGTCGCAGTCCTTGTCGAACGCGGCCCACCCACCGTCGCGGTTCTGCATCGTCAATTGCCAGTCGGCCGCCTCGCGCAGGGCGCGGACCCGGCGGGCTTCGTCCCGCGCCTCGGAGAATCGAACCTTGCTCAGCGCGGTGATCACCTGCGCCGTGCTGTCACAGTCCGGGTAGAACGGATTCGCGTACTCGAAGAACCATCCCGGCGCCCCGCCGCGAGGATTCTTGACCTTCCAGTCGCCCTCTCGCTCGGCGCGCTTGTCCAGGAGCCAGCGTGCCGCCCGTTGGACTGCCTCGGCGTTCTTCGCCATTCCCGACTCGATCAGCGCGTTGATCGACAGGGCGGTATCCCAGACCGGGGAAAAGCAGGGCTGGATCCGCAACTCGTTGTCTTCTTCGATCTCGAGCCGCTCGAGCTCGCGAATCTGCTGAAGGATCGTCGGATGATCGAGCGGGTAGCCCAAGCAGTGGAAAGCGATGATCGTATTCACGATCGGAGGGAAGATCGCGCCGAGTCCGTCGCTGTCCTGCAACCGCTCGAGAATCCAGCGCTCGGAGGCTTCGAGCGCCAGTCTTCTGAGCGGCTTGGCCGGCAACTTTTCGTGCAATTTCAGTGCGCGGTCCAGGCCGCTAAACACCTGAACCCAGAATCCCCTTTGCGGCCGGAGTGGGCGGGTCGAGTAGAGCTCGCGGATGTTCGCGTGCGCAGGGACCGGACAGCGCGGCGCGTGAGCGCGAATGATAGCCAGCGGGACCAGGATTCCACGCGACCACGAAGACATCTCGTAGATGTTGAGATAGAGCCAGCTCGGTAGCAGGATCATTTCAGGCGGCACGGCCGGGCACTTGCGCCAGTCGTACTGCCCGAAGATCGATAAGTAGATTTTGGTGAAGGAGTTACAGGCGTCGATGCCGCCGGCTTCAAGAATCGCTGCGCGCGCGGCCGACATGTGCGGCGCCTCAGGGTCGTCCCCGAGCAACTTCAGCACGAAATAGGCCTTGACGGATGCCGAGACCTCGGTCGGTCCACCGGGGTAAATCGCCCACCCGCCCCCCGGTGTTTGTTGCTTGCGAATGTGATGGGCGGCCTTGAACGCCTTCGGATCGGACAGGCGTCCCAAGAAGTGCAGCAACAGTACATATTCGGACTCGAGGATCGTGTCGCCCTCGAGCTCGGCACACCAATGGCCATCGTCGCACTGGACCGAGAGGAGATACTGCTGCGCCTGCTCGATTGACGTCGCGAGCCTGGCGGTCCCCGGGTGCGCCATCTTCACCTCGTTTTTGCTGTCCCCGACGAGTCCGACCCATCCGATGTCCACGCACGGCTGACTATTTCACGACCTACGGGCCGTCGCGATCGGAACTCGTTACGGCATGGTACACGGGGCGGGCTGGCGCTGCCGACCCAGGAAACTGCGCGCTCAGTCCGCTCGCGAAAGCAGCAGCCCGGAAAGGACCAGGAGCTGAGCGACGATGTATTCCGAACCGAAGATGCGTGGTGTAGACGCCGGAAGCAGGATGCGCAGCAGCGGGTCGGCCACCGCAGCAACGATCAGGCCGATCAAGATCAGCCACGAGCCGAGCCGGGCCCGGGACGAGCAGGGACCCGAAAGCGCGCGAAGGGCGAGCGGCGCCGCGGGCAGGAGCAGAACGGTGCCCATCGACCAGCCCAGCGGTGCGACGAGTTGCGCCCAGGTGATCGCCGCGAGGCCGGATCGGCCGATGGCCGCTGGTGTATCCGGCAGTGGCTTGCGGCCGACGATCCGCCGGCGTATCGGCAGGTAGAGTCCGACGCCGGCGAGGAAGAGCACGAGCCCGATCTGGCCGGGGGCCAGTTTCCAATCGAATGCACGGCAAGCCTCCCAGGCCGCGCGCCCGATGGGAGTCCGCACCAGGCTTGCGTTGATCGTGAACTCGAGCATTTCCATGCGCCACGTTCGTCCGTCGAGAGCGACGGTATCCGGCGTCAGCTCTCCCCGAAGCGCCGCCATCCGCTCGGGTGGGATTCGCGACCGGGCTGGACCCGACTCACCGAATCGCGCGATCCGCGGAAGCTGTTGCCCGAAATATTCCATGACCGCGGACTCGCCCTCGAACAGCAGCGCGCAGGCCAGCAGTGCCGCGCCCGCCGCGACGAGACCCCCGAGCGCGCGCCGGCGTCGGTAGAACAACAACGGTACGGCGAGCACGAGATGCAGTTTCAGCAGCACGACGAGCGCGAACAGTGCACCACCGATCCACTCCGTCCTGCGCGAGGCGAGAGTCCCGAGCATGAGCACGACGAACAAGAGAACCAACCCGTCGACCTGGCCTCGTTCGAAGAGCGCCAGTAGCGGTTGGAACCCGACCACGATCAGAGCGAAGCAGCACCGGCGCACGAAGGTCGCCTGCGGATCGAACCAGGCCTGCGAGAAAAGCGCCGCCGCGGCGACCGACAGGGCGATCAACATCGTCCACAGCGCCTTGGCCTGCGGGTAGGAGAGCGAGGAGATCGCGGAGAACAGAGTCGCCGCCGGAGGGGGATAGAGGAAGCGCGAGTGACGATAGGAGGCGATCCCGTCCCAGATCGGCGGCGTTCGGTCGAAATGATTCTCGTAGGGGGACAGCCCCGCGGCACTTGCCCGTCCCGCGGTCCAGAACGCGGCAAAGTCCATCTGGAGGCCGTAACGTACGAAGCCGATCGCGTCGACCGCAACTCGCGCCGAAAGCAGCGCGCACAGGAACCCGAGCACGATCGTCGACACGCGAACGCCGCGCCAGTACCTGCGGTCGGTCAACGCGACTCGATCGCGGTCAGGCCCCGTCGAGCGCCGGTGTCATTCGGATCCAGGACCAGAGCGTGGCGAAACATCGCTTCCGCCTCTGCGACACGTCCGTCGGTGCGCAGCAGCTCGCCAAGTTGCACGACGCTGGCCACCCGCCGCGGATCGACGGCCAGCGCACGCCGGAAGGCCGCTTCGGCGGCGATCGGATCTCCAGCTCTTCGCCCGAGCAGCCCCAACGCGTGAGGGATCTGCCAGTCACGCGGCGTCAGGGTTTCCGCCTCCCGATAACTCTCGATCGCCTCCCGGTCGTGTCCACGCCGCGCCAGCACCTTGCCCAGCTCGATCAAGAACTTCGCCTGTCGCTCTTCGGCGATCGCGCCGCGGAGGGATCGCTCGGCGGAGGCCAGCATCGCGTCAGGATCCTGCGCGTCCTTGGCCAATCGAGCCCAGGTCACGCCGAGATTGAATTGGGCGTTCGCCGTTTTCTCCAGTTGACGCGGAAGGCCGAGCCTGCTCGCGAGTTTGAAGCTCCACGTATCAGCGACCGATCGCACGGGCAGCGCGACGAAGGTGCCGGCGACGAGCAGTAGCGCCGCCGTGAAGGCGGCCCGAAGCCGACCGGCGCGGAGCAAGCGCACCGATTCGACCGCAGCCTGTGCGGCAAGCACGAAGAGCGCGGGTAGAACCACCATCCTAAATCGCGTGAGCACGAAAAACGAGATGGTCGCCAGGCAAGCGCCGACCACGTAGAGGATCAGCAGCCGCGGCCATCGACCGCCGGGCCAGGCGAAAGCGAGTCCGGCCAGGCCGAGAGCGCCGACGAGACCGAATCCCGGCAGCGGCAAGCGCAGAAGAATTGACTCGCGACGCCAGAGATAGTAGTCCAGGCTCGCCGGCGTTTCGTAGATTCCCCAGTAGATCCGTAACTTGTTCCACAGCAGACGCGCGGCGGCCGTCGGACTTGCGCGCACGAATCCCAAACCCTCCGAAAACCAGAACGACGATGACTCGCGATGCGTCAGGCCATGTCCGACGCGGCGCTCGGCTTCGCGCTTGAAATCGATCTGCTCGTGGGTCGGGTCGGAGCGCACCCAGGGCAGTTCCTCGAAGCGCCCGGTGCGATTATCCGGATTGTTGCCGATGAAGAAGATCGGCCCCCAGTTGGATGTGGTCAGAATCGGCTCGCCGGCCGCGAGCAGGTTATGCGACATCGTCGCGGCGAGGATCAGGCCCACGCCGGAGAAGAATGCGGCCAGTTGGCGCACGCGTGCTCCCCGGGCCGAGGCCCACGCGATGTACAGGCCGATCGGCGCCACGACCAGCAGCAGTGGTCCGCGGAGCAGAGCGACAGCAGCGAACGCCACTCCGGTTGCCAGGGCAGTCGCCGAGCCGCCGCGCTGCAGCGCCCGCGAGGCCAACCACAGAGCGAGCGCCGACAGGCCGAGCGCCAGACCTGGCTTCATCAGGACCACGCTCCAGAAGATCGACGGCCGGTAGAGCGCGGCAAATAGCCCGGCGAGGAGGGGCACCGGCGGCGAAAACCAGGGCCGCGCAGCGGAGGCGATCAGCGGAGCGACCGCGGCGCCGATCACCGCCTGCACGATCGCAACCGCTAGTTGGCTCCTGCCACAGACGGCGTAGATCGCGCCGACAAAATAGGGATACAGCGGATCGAGAAAGAACGGGGCGTCGCCGATCCAGTTCCCGCCAGAGATGCGCCAGCCCCACTCGTCGTACATCTTGGGATCGATCCACAGCAGCGTGAACAGCGGCGAATCGTGAACCGCGAACAGGTGCGCCAAGCGCAGCGCCAGTGCCACGAGGAATAGTGTCGCGAGTTGAGCTCCCGACGAGGGTTGCGTGGGGGCCGCGGAGGAAGTTGGGTCGGACACGGTATCGCTCCAATGCGAGGCCTCAGGATATCGTTGCGGTCCCATCGCGGGAAGCGTATTTGACGGCGCGGTCTACTGTCGTCACCGTCCGTTCCAGACCGACGAGCACGTCGCATGAGCGGGCACCGGTCACGCGTAGCCGAGTCTCCTTGGATTTCGTCTCGAATCGGAGCGATTTTCGCGCGGGACCTCATTTGCCGTAGATTGTACCCGGAAACCCGATGAATCTTCACGAGTTAGGATGGAACGCGTTTTTCGTGGAGGCTTTTGCCCCGCATGCCGGCCGTGGTCTGGTGCCGGGGCGAGTGGCGATCCCCCACCGGGGCGTCTGCTGGGTCTACACCGAGGCCGGTGAGATCGAGGCCGCAACTTCGGGCCGACTCTGGCGCAGCGCCGAAGGTACGGCAGCGCTTCCCGCGGCCGGCGACTGGGTGGCGCTGCTGCCGCCGTCGGGAAGCGGCCGGGGTCGCATCGAAGTCGTGCTCCCCCGGACGACGAGCTTTCGCCGCAAGCTCCCCGGAAAGGCCAACGCAGAACAGGTCGTAGCGGCGAACGCCGACACGGTTCTCATCGTGACCGCGGCGGGACACGAGCTGAACCCGCGACGCCTCGAACGTTATCTCGCGCTGGCCTGGGAAAGCGGGGCCAAACCGGCGGTCGTGGTCACCAAACGCGATCTCGATCCCGCGCCGGCCGAGACCGAAGCGCTCCTCGTCGAGATCGCCGTTGGGGCGCCCGTGCACTGCGTTTCCGGGAAGACCGGCGAGGGTCTCCAACACATTCGCGACTATCTCGCCGGGGGAAAGACGGTGGCGCTGCTCGGCTCGTCGGGCGTCGGCAAGTCCACACTGATCAACGCGCTGCTGGGCATCGAGCGTCAAAAGGTCGGAGAGGTCGGCGCTCTCGACAAGGGACGCCACACCACGACCCAGCGCGAGTTGATTCTGGTGCCGTCCGGCGGGTTGCTGCTCGACACCCCCGGGCTGCGCGAAATCCAGATCTGGGATGCCGGGTCGGGGATCGAGGAGACCTTCGCGGACGTCGAGGAGTTCGCCGTAGGTTGTCGTTTCGGAGACTGCCGGCACCAGGCCGAACCCGGCTGCGCGGTACGCGCAGCGGTCGAAGGCGGCGGACTGACACCCGATCGACTGGCAAGCTTCCACAAGCTCAGCGCCGAGCAGCGGTTCCGCGAAACCCAACTCGACCGCGCGGCGCAGGCCGAAAAGAAGCGCGAACGGCGCGTCATCCACAAGGCGCTGCGATCTCACCTCGACGCAAAGTACGATCGCAAGAAGTGAAGTTCGGTCCCGCGGCCTTGCGCGTCCTGCTGTGCTAGATTCAGGCTTGGATCCGGAGTCCCTCCGGCACCCCAGAGGCGTCGTGGAGCAGCTCCGAAATTTCTGCATCATCGCGCACATCGATCACGGCAAGTCAACACTCGCCGACCGTTTGATTCAGCACTGCGGTGCGGTCGACCAGCGAAAGTTCCGCGATCAAATCCTCGACTCGATGGAGATCGAGCGTGAGCGCGGGATCACGATCAAGAGCAATGCGATCTCCCTCGACTATCTCGCGCTCGACGGTAACCATTACCGTCTGAATCTGATCGACACTCCGGGTCACGTCGATTTCTCCCACGAAGTCCGGCGCTCACTGATGTCTTGCGATGGCGCCGTGCTGCTCGTCGATGCAAGTCAGGGCGTCGAGGCCCAGACCGTCGCCAACATGTACCTGGCTCTCGAATACAACCTCGAGTTGATCCCGGTGATCAACAAGATCGACCTGCCCTCGGCGGACGTCGATCGGGTCAAGGCCGAGATCGAAGAAGACCTGGGACTCGACGCGGCGGGGGCGGTGCTCTGCTCGGCGAAGGACGGCCGCGGAATCCGCGAGGTGCTCGAAGCGATCGTCGCCAGGATCCCCGCGCCCGTGGGCGATCCGGCGGCGCCGCTCCAAGCGCTGCTGTTCGACGCGCAGTACGACGTCTATCGTGGCGTCGTGCTCTCGTGCCGCATCCGCGAGGGCACGCTGCGCACCGGCTGCCGCATGCGCCTGATGAACGCGGGCAAGGAATTCAAGGTCGAGGAAATCGGCTGGCTCGGCATCAATCGGGTGGCCAGCCCGGAGCTGTCGGCCGGCGCCGTTGGCTATGTCATCGCGGGCATCAAGACCGTTCGCGACGTCGTGATTGGCGACACGCTGACCGACACCGACCGGCCGGCTGCCGAACCGCTGCCGGGCTACAAAGAAGCGAAGCCAGTCGTGTTCTCGTCGTTCTACCCGATGGCCTCCGACGACTACCCCGAACTGACCCGCGCGCTGGACAAGCTCGTCCTCAACGACGCCGCACTGACCTACGAGAAAGACTCGTCGGCCGCGCTCGGGCACGGCTACCGCTGCGGCTTTCTCGGCCTGCTGCACCTCGAGATCGTCCAGGAACGGCTGGAGCGGGAGTACGACCTATCGCTGCTGCTTTCTGCGCCTTCAGTGCGCTACCGCGTGACACTGGCGAGCGGCGAAGTGCTCCACGTCGACAACCCGAGCTATTTCCCGGATCCGTCGGTGATCGCCGGCGCCGAAGAGCCCTACATCAAGGCCTCGATCCTGATGCCGGAACGCTTCATCGGCCCGATGATGGAACTCTGCCGCGAACGCCGTGGAGGGAACACCAACATCCACTATCTGGCGGTCGGCCGTGTCGAATTGACCTGTGAACTGCCGCTGGCCGAAGTCCTCTTCGACTTCTACGACAAGCTGAAATCGATGACGCAGGGTTACGGCTCTTTCGATTACGAGATGCTCGACTATCGCTCGACCGAGTTGGCCAAGGTCGACATCCTGGTCAACGGCGAGCGCGTCGACGCCCTCTCCCAGCTCACGCACCGGGACAAGGCGCGCGCACGGGCGCTCCATTATTGCGAGCGGTTGGCCGAGACGATCCCAAAGCAGCAGTTCAAGATCGCGATCCAGGGAACGATCGGCGGGACGATCATCGCCCGCACCAACATCACCGCGATTCGGAAGGACGTGACCGCCAAGTGTTACGGCGGCGACATCTCTCGCAAGCGCAAGCTCCTGGAAAAGCAGAAGGAAGGCAAGAAAAAGATGAAGACGATCGGCTCGGTCGAGATACCGCAGTCGGCCTTCATCGCCGTTCTCAAGACGGACACGGCCAGTTGACCGAGGGCCTCGCCGGGCTCTATCTCCACATCCCGTTCTGCGCGCGAGTCTGTCCCTACTGTGATTTCGCGGTTCGGACCGGTGATGCCACAGGCCGACTGCGCTTCACCGACCATCTACTCGAAGAGATCCGGCTTCGCCGTGGCTACCCGCTGCGGTTCGACACCGTCTACTTCGGCGGCGGGACCCCCTCCCAACTCGAGCCCGAAGCGCTGTCGCGGATCCTCGAAGCGCTTCGGCAAAACCTCGATCTCGATCCGCGCTGCCGGATTTTTCTGGAGGCGAATCCGGAGGATGCGACCGCGGAGCGCATCGCTGCCTGGCGTGGGCTCGGCGTCGGCACCTTGAGCCTCGGCGTCCAGGCATTCGCTGCGCTTGCACTGGAATTTCTCGGCCGGAGGCACAGCCCCGAGCAGGCTCACCGCGCGATCGAGCGGGCGCGGGCCGCCGGCTTCGAAACCGTCTCGGTCGACCTGATCTACGGACTGCCGGGACAGACCGCGGAAGCATGGCGGAGCGAGCTCGATCTGGCGCTGTCGCTCGAAATCGACCACCTCTCCTGTTACCAGTTGACAATCCACGATCGGACCCGCTTCGGGCTCCTCGTCAGACGCGGGCAGCTGATCGAGGCCGACGACGACCGCCAGGGGGAATTGTTCCGCCTCGTCCATCGCCATCTGGCCGACGCCGGGATGCCGGGCTACGAAGCATCGCAGTTCGCGCGCACACCGATCCACCGATCCCGACATAACACGAAGTACTGGAATCACTTGCCTTACTTGGGGCTCGGCCCGTCGGCCCATTCGTTCCATGGCGGTCGCCGTTGGTGGAACTTGCGCCGCACGGACCCGTGGGCGGCCTCGATCGAGGCCGGGCGGCTCCCGGTCGAAGACTCCGAGACGCTCGAACCCGAAGCTCTCGCGCTCGAATCGTTGATGCTCGGGCTGCGCACCGTCGACGGCGTCGATCTGGCCGAGATCGGTGCTCGACTAGGCATCGACCTGCTTCCGGCCAACCGCGAGTTGCTCGTGCGGTGGGCCGAACGAGATCTGGTCCGACTCATCGGCTCGCGCGTCGTGCCGACGCTCG